>DATGHU010000006.1 GCA_035307765.1 bacterium
GCTGTCCTCGAGGGTCACGTCCGTCTCCCTCCTCCCGAAACCCGGCAGGTCTCGGTTGGAGTATTCGGAGGCTGGGCTGTGACCCTCTTGCTGTCACGGGAGGTAGCCCTCCAAGTGTCAACACTACATCCAAACAGTACACCCTAGATTGCGTTGCGCGCCTGGCCGTCTGCCACCGCTAGAAGGCATATGGCGACTATAAGATGAATACGATAGCCGATTCATGGGCGGTCGCTAAGACAAACTCCGTAGGGGAACGGCCTGTTGTGCATTGGCTAAGGCGCATCTCAGGGTTCTTAGTCCTCACCTTTTTCATTGTTCTCATCAATGTTGTTGTCCGTTATGTGTTCAAGAACCTGGGCGAGACTCTAACCCAAGGTTTTCCATTCGATCATCTCGCGGGGATTGAGAAATACCCTGTCATTGGCCCTTTGGCGATTGTTGTGGATTGGGTGTTATTCGCCATGACTGTAGTTCTGGGATCATTCTTGGTTCTCGGCCCTCCAGTGCTAATCATTTTCGCCACGTGGGCAGTGCTTCAGCATCAACATCGCCCCCATGGCATTCTCGGTTATTTGGCATTCATCGTCCTCTTTGTCTTGGCGCTGGCAGTTATCTGGGTTCTGGGGATCATCGGCATGTCCTACTGCCATCGGTGGGGGGCTTGCTGATCGTCTCGCCCATGCCTCCGTGGAAGTAGACTCGATGGGCCTAACTACTGCAGGTTGATCATGACTTTGGGCAATTGCAGCAGAAAGGCAAGAGCGATGAGTCCGACGCCAAACCACTATCGGTGAGGAATCACGAAAGCGAATGGATATTTCGTGTCGCCGATTCTCACATTTGCTTCAGGAGTACCAGGTGGTACAAGCGAGGTTACTGCCCGGGGATGGAAAAAGTAGGCACCCTGCGCCCTTGTTTTAACAATCCGGGTAAGAGGATCGTAGTGGGCGCGGGGTGGTCTGGCTCTGTATCCTGGGGTGCCGGAAGGGGCTCCTAGGCGGTCTGACGGGCTCTTGTGGAGGGCAACAACTAGTGGGTGGTGTGGGCACAGCGATTTGGGGTATATGATCAATGAAGACGATCCAGTTCTACGACCATGGACTGGCCCGGATGCACCAACGAGGTATTCAAGAGGAGGAGGCCAGATCCATCGTACAGAACCCTGAAATCATTCTTCCGCGTAAGGGGAAGCGAAGGCGCCTCATGGGAACTATACGGGGTCGGAGATTGAATGTGGTAATTGAGGAGACAGACGACACAATCTGGATTGTAACATCTTTTTGGGCGGAACTATGAAGCAGGGCTACAACATCACCTATGACCGAGCCGCTAACGCGCTCTATATCTATTTGCGCGGAGTGGAGTCTGTGTCCCAGCGCGAGTTCTCAGAGGACATCATTCTCGACCTGGGCGAAGATGGTGGACTCGTGGGGATTGAAGTGCTCGATCCGGGGGCCGATCTTTCCAGGCTGGTAGGAGAATTCGGTTTGGATCCCCATCTTCTAAGTGTCGTCGATACCTTTCGCAAGCTTATTCCAGACACCCGCAAACAACTAGCCCTCACTTAGGTCGGCGTCGGCCCACGGCGTCCGGACCCGTCTCATTTCGAGTTCTCGCCCTGACCCTTTCCTTGAATTGTCCGGTAAACTTGAATATCTCCTCCTTTATCGTCTTAAGACCGTCATATGTCGTGTGAGAGTAACTAAGAATGTCCTTGATGTGTGTTTCGCCCGGGAGGTCCCCGTCCAAATGAGATGCGTAAAAAGACATGGCCGGTTCGCCCGCCTCAACCATGGCCCTCAGATTCGCCGTACGTTGCCGAGCGTCGAATATTGACGCTTGAATCTCATCCGGCAGCAGTCGAAGCAACCCGGATGCAGACAGATTTTCATAAGCCGCAACGGATAATCCGCCGGCTAATTTGGCTGCCCAACCGAGAAGGATCACCCTCCTATGGCGGTCGGCGATGAGCGCCTTGTTTAGTGCCTCGATTACCTTGGGCACGGTCTGCTGGTTATCGCGAATCTCAATCTTCAGTCGATCAAGGTGAACAAGCAGGTATTCCTGGTCACGACTTTCTTCTAGTGACCTTTCCGTGCTCAGTGTAGAATGCGCGACTTTTCTCTCGATTCGGTAAGCTAAATACGCCCCTGCAAGCACGCCAAAGAAGGTTACCACAAAGTCTGGCCATTTCTCAACGAGCTGGATGTACCATGGGACCTGGGACATTGAATATGGTATGTTCCCAAAATTATAGAGATAGGGACTCATGATACCTCCCCCCCTCTCCCGCTTCTGGTGTGCCTCACCTCCCCCTTGCCCACGACGGTGCCGGGGCACAGGTCTTATCCACGGTCAAAAATATCTCGGACTCTGCCATGATTGTCCGCGACATAGATGTAGCGCATAGCATCCTGGCTATTCGCATTGTACTTCGTCATGTCTTTGATAGCTTTAGCTTCTGCCGCGTCAAGGTTCTCGACCTCAAATTCCCACTCCACCAACCGGATACCTTGGCTCGCTAGGGTCTCCTTAGCGTCCAGGTCCTCCCTAGTGAGGGTATGAATCCGGAATCTCCCACCCCTAACGAACACCCCTCTGCACATTTCCATCGGTTCCTCCCTTCCGCAGCATTGCGGCAAGCCCAACTGGCATTTCCCAGCGGAGACTGTCTATTAAGCGAACCGGTTTACCGGCCACTCTGTGAGTTCCCTTCTGGGCATCCTGAGGATAACTCACGGACATATGCGCGCCGTCTCGGAAGTGACCCCCGAAACAGCGATAGCTCCCCCGGGGCAAATTGTTCTTTTTTGCCAGCCTGCCTACTTTCCCACACGCGCCGCGTCTCGTCCCTGCGTATAGCCATGCCGGTGGTTCAGCTTTGACAACCAATAATTACATGCAAGAGGGTCGGGGGCTGCAAGGGCACAACGGAGACTACTCGGATTTTCCTTGGGTTACTAACGTGGCCGTGCCTTTATTCGGAGAACCCGGACCGCACAAATACGATGCTTAGCGGGATAAGTACTGCATCCATTCTCACGTTCGACCACGGCCCGAGCCAAGGCTTCGGCCCAACACGATTGCCACGATCACCCAAAACGCCGCGGCTGCCCCGGGTAATCTCGCCAATCGATCGTCTTCAAGTTGTCCCCCACTTCCCGCCGATTTCCGGACCGGTGGTGTGATTCCCACATTTCGCAGGGCCGTTTTGACCCTTGTCACTTCGGCGTGGTCTTCTTCACCTTGGCCCAGCGGGCTTTGGAGGCCTTCCTGGCAAGGGCTTGGCGTTCCTGCTGGTCCAGCCTCTTGATCCTGGCCGGACCACCAATCCGCCCTCCCTGGCGTCCAAACTCGACGAACTGCTTTCTGATCTCTTCGGGAAGATTCATTTTCCTTGCCATGCACCAACGATACCCTCTACGGATTTCTCATGTCAATCCCTGACCCCCTCTGGTATAATAATCGCATTGGACAGGGGGTTACGGTGATGAGAGTGGGAGTTTACGCAAGAGTGAGTACGTCTGACAAGGACCAGAACCCCGAGACCCAACTGCTACCCTTGCGGGAGTTTGTAGAGAGCCAGGCGGGGTGGACGGCCGTCGGGGAGTACATGGACCACGCTTCGGCCACCGACCTGAGAGGCCGTGTGGCGTGGGGGCGGCTCCTGGATGGCGCCAGCAGGCACAAGATTGACCTCGTCCTAGTCTGGAGGCTGGACCGGGCCTTCAGGAGCGTTCTGGACGCCTCTACGACGCTGGAGCGCCTCCGAGGCTGGAACGTGGGTCTCCGCTCGTTTAGCGAGCCGTGGCTGGACACAACCTCGCCCTTCGGGGAAGCCCTCTACTATATCACCGTCGCTTACGCCCAGTTGGAACGAGGCATCCTGAGCGAGAGAGTTCGGGCAGGTATGGACAGGGCGAAACGCCAGGGGAAGCGGCTCGGGCGTCCCAGTCGCATCCAGGATGCGGAGTTCCTTTGCGAGTGGGAGGGGCTCGTACCCGCCCTCTACGCCGGACAGATCAGCCGAGCGGAAGCCGCCCGGCGGTTGGGCGTCGGACGGGCTACGATTGGGCGGCTCCTGGCAGGTGTCCGAAATGGGAGTCACGTAGAGCCCTCCGAAAGCCGTACTCTGGGCGGCTCCGGTAAGTGATAATTACCTGCCCGTAAGGAACTCCTTTTGGGCCGGGGTAGCCGTTGTTCGTTCAGGCCTTCCAACCGGACAGTTCGTAGGCCACCTGATCTCGGGCGTCCGGGACTGCTACCTTTTTCCTCGCTGCAACCTCGCGCCAAAGAGGCTGAGTAGCCCCGACAAAGTCCGGTTCATCGCCTGTTCGCAGAACGGGCCGAATACTGGTCATTGGACGGTCTAACTATCCCCGGATGCATTTTTTGTGGGACGAATTTGCGAATCGGGTAGAGTGACGGTTTATCCGGAGGGAAAATCACCGAGCTGTGGCGCGGGGCCTTTCGCCGGACGTACTACTGGAGCGTCGCGCAACTGGAGCAGGACCCGCAGGCGTACCTGCGCTTCTACAACCGGGACCGATCGCACCAAGGCTATCGGCTCCACGGTCGCACGCCGGCCGCGGTCTTTCTGGCCCCGAAGGCCAGCTGAGCGCGAATGAGGACGATGGTTGGAGGACAAAAGTGTCAACACCTCGCCCATACTGGATAAACTAGCAGACGCGCCGGGAGACCCTGGGTGTCTCCAGATCCTTAACTAAATACAGCTAAGCTGGCCCAGGTTTTCTTCCTGCGCGAGCCAATTGGTAAAATCGAGCGCTTCGTGGCTCCAAGCGTTGCGTAAGTCTACCTTCTGCAGCTTCGCAAGAAGCTTCCTGGTATACGCCACGATGTAAGTCTCTTCGAGAGTGTATGATGAGGTTCCCTCAGACATTAGTGCTAACGGTTTGCTAACGGGACCGCCACGAAGGGCGAAGAATCGATAAGAAGAGCCGCGAAACAGATCGGCGAAATTGCTTCATAACCGCGGATTTCATGAACGGGCGAGGCAGGACGGTAACCTCCGGGCCGATCGATTAGTTTGTGGGCCGAATCCCCTTGGGACCGACTAGACAGTTACATAGAATCATGGGCCAAATCCTAGGACCGAGCGAAGCCGCACTGGATTCATCCCGTGATGTCATGGGACAGAATCTTCGCAAGAAAAGCTTTGGCACGCTCAGTCTCCGGGTTTGCAAAGAAGGTCGTCGCCTTAGCGAACTCCAAAATTTCGCCTCGATCCATGAACATTATTCGGTGCGCGACGCCGCGGGCAAACCCCATTTCGTGTGTAACAATTACCATCGTCATGCCTTCTTTGGTCAAGGCGGCAATTACCTGGAGGACCTCGTTAATCATCTCGGGGTCTAACGCTGATGTTGGTTCATCGAAGAGCATGATCTTAGGTTGCATAGCTAGGGCACGTGCAATCGCCACGCGCTGCTGCTGTCCTCCAGACAGATAGGCGGGGTGGACGTTCGCTTTATCTGCTACCCCTACTCGTTCCAATAGCGACATCGCTAGATCGCGCGCTTCTCGCTTGGATAGTCCCTTGACCAAAATAGGCGCTAGTGTCACATTCTCCACGGCGGTCTTGTGAGGGTACAAGTTGAAGGTCTGGAACACCACCCCTATTTCCGATTGCAGCTCCCTGAGATTGCGCTTCCACTCATCAATGGGCCGCCCAAAAACAGAAATGGTGCCCGATTGAACCGGCTCTAGGTGATTAATGCACCGTACCAGCGTACTCTTTCCGGATCCCGAAGGGCCACAAATAACTATGACTTCGCCCGGCGCGACCGCAAAAGATACATCGCGCAGTACGTGAAGATTGCCAAACCATTTGTTTACTTTTCGGAACTCGATTGTAGGCGGCGACGCGCCTGCCGGTGCCAATCTGGCCGAAGGTTTAGACGCCAACGGTTCCGACCTTCGGCCAGCAAGTCGCTATGTCCCAAATGATCGTAACGACTTCGTCCTCGGGTCTCGAATATGCCACGGGGGCCGAGTAATCTCTTCGTGAGGTCATAATGAGAGTATCCTAGCGATTTTCGTCCTTTTAGACCACCGCGCCACAGAGATCGATTATCGCTGCCGCATAAATTTTCGCGGCACACACTAGCTTGTCGACTTCCACATATTCGTCCGGGAGACTCGACGTGAATCGTCCCGGCCCCATGACAACGCCGTCTCGAATTCCGGCCTCCTGCATGAACCCCGCATCGGTTCCCGTGAACATATAGGGCTCGATCGGTCCCAATGGGGGCTCGGCTCCCATGATCTCTCGATAGGCGTCGGCCAGGGCCTTGACCGTGGCCGAATTTTCCGGCGACTCAAACGCTGGCTTTCCACAAGAACATGAAAGCTCGAATTGAAAACCCGGGGTGCCCTTCTGCATGTCCCGTAGCAATTTTTCGAAACACTCTAGGGTCGTTTGGAAATGCTGGTTGGGTGGTACGCGAACATTGATGACAGCGGTGCAAAAAGAGGGGGTGTTGGCCGGCACCTCGAGCAACTCCCGTCCGAGTCCGCCTCTTATTGCACCAAGATGATAAATTGGCAAGCCTCGATATTGTGGACGATCCTCATATTCGAGCCACCCACCTGCAGGGATCTTCTGGTGCATCGGACCAAGTCGACCCACCAGCTGACACATCAGGGCCGCTGCGTTTACGCCACGATCGTGGGAGCCCGAATGACCCGCTCGTCCCAATATGTTCACTCGGATATACTGAGGGCCAGAATTGAGCGTGAGAATTCCGAGTTCAGTTGGCTCCGTATTGATGAACCTGCCTGTCTTGATGTTCTTGGACATCAGATCCATTGAGCCAATGCCACTTTGGCATTCGCTTACTACCAGTGCAACGAGAACATCGCCTCGAAGCTTTAGACCGGCTTCCTTTATCGCGTAGGCTGCATATACCATTGCGGAATCCGATGCCTTCATGTTTGAAATACCATTGCCGAATATCTTACCCTCGAAGACGTCGCCGCCATAGGGGTTTCGGGTCCAACCGTCGGCAGGCGGTAGAGTGTCCATGTGTCCAGTCAGCATAAGGCTCTCGCGCTCGCCTGAACTTCGAATCCACCCCAAGACGTTATTTTGATTGGAGGATACGCTCGATAGCTCGGTCTCGAGTCCCAAGCTACGCATTCGCTGGGCGCATGTCTCGGATATTGCGGCCTCGTTACCTGTGACGCTAGGAATCCTAGCGATGTCGCGTGTGAACTCAACCAACTCGTTGCGTTTGGCGTCCAATATCTTGAGTACGCTGTTGAGCATTGCGCCTTTATTCGGCTGCGTTTGGGACATGTATCCACACTCCCTTCTTCGTGTCTCACCCCTACACTGCTGTATCGAAACTGTGTACTTTCGGTGCCCACTGCCACCGTTTCTCAAGTTTCCGACCCAATCGCGTCAGACCGTAGCTGAAGCAGAAATACACGGCACCAACAAAGCCGAAGATTTGCATCGGGTAGATTAGGGAGCGGTCATTCAACAGTACGCCAATTCGCATGAAGTCCAGGACGCCGAATAGGGCAACTACAGATGTGTACATAAACAGCGTCACAAACCGATTGACCAAGGCTGGGATAATGGCTCGCACGGCCTGAGGTAGGATGATATGGTGGAGGATGTTGAGCCCGCCGAGCCCTGTAGCATAACCAGCTTCCCTCTGCCCTCGATGTACCGCCTGAATGCCTCCCCGAATGTCCTCCGCCATGTAACTGCCATGATAAACAGCTAGTCCTATCGAGAGGCTCTGGAAGGGCGATAAATCAATACCGGTAAGTCGGGGCAACAGGAAGTACATCCAAAACAAGAAAACGAGCGAAGGTATGCCTCTAACGAGCATCACTAGAACACGGGCGATCCATCTTATCGGTGGGAAAGGCACCAGCGACATAGAACCCAATGTCAGGCCGATAGCGAGCGCTGTTGCTCCCGTGTAGACGCCTAGGTATACAGTAAGGATTAGGCCCCCGATTGGGCCCTGCGGATAAGTGCCCAGCAAGAAGTAACGCCAACTCTCCAGGATCACGGGCATAGAGTCGACCCCGCCATGGCCTATTTCTTGCCGAAACTTCTTTCGAGCGCTGTCATGATGGCGAATATCGCTCCGTTCAAGACCAGGTAAGTCAGGGTAACGGCCGTCATCGCTTCAAAGCCTTTGAATGTCGCGGATTCAATTTGCTGGCCTTGCGATGTAAGTTCCTTGACGCCGATTGCCATTGAGAATGCTGTGCTCTTTGTTACGTTTATTACCTCGCTCGCCATGCCAGGAAGAATAATTGGCGCGAGTTGCGGGACAATTATATGCTGGAAGGTCTGTCGCTTGTTAATGCCAGAGGCGAGCGCAGCCTCGATTTGACCGCCTGGAACGGCTTCGATTCCAGCGCGGATAACTTCGGCCATATACGCGCCGGAGACTAGGGATATCACGAGAATCGCGATATTTGTCTCGTAGCTTCCCGAATACAGGATCGGTAGCTGCCGCGGTTGCGCAAGCGTCGGAACGCCGAAGTAGAAGAAAAAGAGTACCACCAAGAGGGGGATGTTGCGGAAAATAGTTACATATGACTGACCGATGGACCTTAGCCATTTAGAAGTACTAAGTTGCAACAACGCACCGAGCGCGCCAAAGAGAAGCGCGCCAACGCAGCACGAAATCGACATTATTACGGTGAGCCAGAGTCCAGCAGCGATCTGTTGCAGCACGCCTTTGCTGATGATGAATTCCCAGTCGATTGGCATTAACGGTCAGCCCGCTGCCTGTTCAAGGGGCGTCCCTATGTTTGTCGCTGACACCAGTGCGACACTGGCAACGGTGAGCATGGCTATGCCTGTGGGAGAGAACGACGACCACGCGCGACGCGCTGATGATCATACAGTCCGCGTCAACGGCGGCGTCTGGTACACTTCCCCACGACGCCGCTCTTTAATCTGGCATTCCCTGCAGATCTAGTGCCGGAACCGGCAAGTGAAATTGACTGTTCTTACCAAAGTACTCGTCGAACAATTTCGCGTAAGTACCGTCCTTCTGCATGTCCAAGAGTGTAAAGGTCATTGTGTCACGCCATCTCGAGTCAATGGGACGGACTCCCACCGCAATGGGAATGACGTCGAGGTCCGGGCCAACAATTTCATATTTCTGCTGAGTATCGGTTGCGGCGAGCTTCGTGATAATCATAACATCAGATGCAAAGGCGTCCGCTAGTCCTCGTTTTAGTGCAAGAAACCCGTCGGGCAGTTCTTGATAGCGCAACAACTTAGCCTTCGGCTGTGCCTTTTGTAAGGCCACTTCGGTGCTAGATCCGGCGACGACCGCCACAGTTCGTCCTGCGAGATCTACAGGACCGCTAATACCGCTCCCTTGCTTAACCAGAAGTTTTTCGTCCACTGTAATGTAGGGGATGCTAAAGTCAATTTGCAGCATTCGTCTTCTAGTCACGGCCATGCCAGCCATCAAAGCGTCAACTTTTCCAGCGAAAAGGAGGGGAATCCGGGAGGAAGGAGTTACCTGAGTGATCTCGAGTTTGACTCCTAATCGGTTCGCCGTTTCCCGCGCCAAGTGGGGGTCGAAACCAGTCCACTGTCCGTTATTACCGAGGAGGCCGTAGGGAGCTTGCGCCGGATTTATTCCGACGACAATTTTTCCTCTCTTCTTTACTTGGTCCAGCGTTGATGACGACGGGCAAGGTGACGCCCCCTGGGCCGAACGCACGCTACTTGCAACAGTCACCACGATAGGCAGAATGCTGGCCGCCGCCAAGAGCTCTCTGCGTCCCATGTGGTTTGGCTTCGCATCGTTTCCGGCGCTTGTCATCCGAAATCCCCCCTTTTTTCATGCAAATGGTTGTCCGTGAGGCACCGTCACGGCACCGTGGTCATAGGGGCGAGCTCATTGCCGCCGCCCGTCTGCCGAGCAGCTCTACCCCGGGTACTTGTAACTGATCCTAGCCCAGTTTGTATACCAATCTGGCTCTCTCTATGAAATACCAATCGGTATGCTATATTGTCTTTGTTACGAACCAAAACAGTCCCTCTATTATATAAACATATATATAAACATAGACACGCCGTTTGACTCTTGGCACAGCAGACTCGGTACGAGCACGGGACCGCAATAGGGGCAGGGGGGTGGCGATTTGGGGAGCGGAAGTGCCGTAACCGAAAAGGCATACATTCACTTGAGGGACAGGATTATTCAAGGCTCTCTGAGGCCTGGGGAGCGCCTCAGTGATCGAGAATTGGCAAAGAACTTGGGGGTTAGTCGAACGCCCATCCGCGAAGCACTGCGCCGATTAGAGCGCGATGGTTTTGTAGAACAGCATGCCTTGGGCGGGGTGCGCATTATTGATCTTGACGCAAGGCAAGTAGCTGACCTTTATGATCTCCGGGAAGTTCTCGAAGTGCACGCTGTACGACTTGCGATTGCGCGTTTGACTCCTGATACTTTGGACGGTCTAAGAAACATTCTCTCGCGGCTTGCACAATATTGCGATGATCCGGCAAAGCGCGGTGAAGAAATACTCGTGGGGCTCCGGTTGCACGAGGGTATTGCGAAGGCGAGTGGTGACTCCTTTCTCTACGAAACGGTGTGCCGTCTTCTGAATCGCATGTGCCAAGTGATCTGGATCGAGGTGGTCGAGGAAGATGACGCGGCGGCGGAAGAAACGCGTCGCGAGCACGCCATGATCGTCACACTAATTGACCGGCACCGCGCGGATGAGGCCGAGAGAGTGGTTCGAGCTCATATTCGCACGGCGAAGGATCACATCTTGCGGATCCTCAGGGCGCGGGAGGCATTCAACGCTGCGCTCGCCGGCGTGACAGTGTCATAGGATGCTAGCACGAGATCGTTCTCTCACAACGTGGAGGATTGGCGGTCTAGGACATATTCAATACGTGAAGATTCTTCATGCACAAACTGAGTTGTCTAATCTGCAGAGACGCGCCTAGCGGGCAGGTTGGCATGAGGAAAAGCCGGAGGTAGCTTTAGTGACTCAAGGTCCGACTTCAGTCAATTCCGAGCGTATTTGGTCTAACCTCATGACCATGGCGGAAATTGGTAAGACGTCAAGCCACGGCGTCCGGCGCCTCGCCTTGAGCGACGCCGATCGTGACGCGCGGAACTTGTTAAAACAGTGGTTCACAGCGGCAGGCTTGACGCTTCGGGTTGACGATCTCGGCAATATGTACGGCCGACGAAAGGGTGTCGATGACAGCGCGCCACCGATAGTTTTTGGATCCCATCTAGACACAGTTCCGACCGGCGGTCGGTTTGATGGATCACTTGGCGTGCTGGGCGCACTCGAAGTTGTGTGCACGCTTAATGATGCCGGCGTTCGAACCGAAGCCCCGTTGGAAGTCGTGAACTGGACGAATGAAGAAGGTGTACGTTTCGGACCGGCAATGTTGGCGAGCGGCACCGTTTGCGGTCATTTCACCCGAGATCAGGCGTATGCGACGCGCGATGTAGAAGGGAGAACCTTTGTCGACGAACTGACGCGCATCGGCTATCTTGGTGACCTTAATAACCGTCTTCGCGAATGCGCCGCTTACCTCGAACTTCACATCGAGCAGGGTCCCGTCCTGGAGCGGGCAGGGGCACAAATCGGCATCGTGGAGGGCATCGAAGGCATCTCTTGGAATCGCATCGAGGTCGTTGGTCGCGCGGCTCACGCGGGTCCAACACCCATGCCGGATCGCCGAGATGCAATGGTTGCTGCAGCGCGACTCGTATTGCTGTTGAGGGACATTTCAGAGCGGCTGAACGATATCAAAACTACCGTCGGCCAGCTAAATGTCTCGCCGAACGTTGTCAACGTCGTCCCCGGCCGCGTGGAGATGATGTTGGACGTGCGGTCCCCGCGCGATGATGGGCTGACGCGGGCGCTGGGCATGGCCGACGAGGCATGCCAGCGCGTTGAGGAACTAGATCATGTCACCATTCGACGCAGCGAAGTCTGGCGGAGCCCAGTTACGCCGTTTGCCCACCAGGTCGTCACGGCCGTAGCGAATGCGGCGGCAGGCCGTGGATATAGTCGGAGACGCTTATGGGCGGGCGCTGGTCACGACGCGAAGTACATGGCCGAGCACTTTCCAACTGGCATGATCTTTGTGCCCAGCAGAAATGGTCTTAGCCATAATGAGGCTGAATGGAGTGCCCCCGAAGATTGTGCGCGTGGCGCCGACGTACTGCTTGAATCCGTCCTCACACTGGCCGGCAGCGTATAGTGGTGACCGCTAAGTTGGAATTGCCGTCGCGGGCCCAGGCTTCAGGCTTCGACTAGCGTCAATCTATCCCGCTTCCCCGAGACTGTCCCAATGCGCGGGTGCCCATTGTTCTGATAGGTCGCGTTGTCCACGTCCCGGCAGTACACCAGGTGGCCGCCGACCTCGGTGACACAGGCGCCCGGACTGGAGGTCCACTTGCCCCCGAGGCTTTGCCAGGAGCCCCACTGTCTTCCGTTCCATTCGGCGTAGCTGAGGGAGAAGTCATCGGCCCTCACGCCATAGACCCACATATAGGACCCCCCGCCGGTGCCTCCCCGGTAGGCGGCCGCCGCGGGGGAGAACGTCAGCCTGGGAATGGTGGGGACCTGAGCCCACTGGGTCCAGCCCACACCACTGACGGCCCAGGCGGGCCGGACGATGCTGTGGGCTGTGGCTATGGCGGCGAGACTGCCGATCAGCCCGATGGCCCGGCACCGCGAGATCGGCGTCCCCTCGGTCGGAAAGCAGTGCGCCGCGCCACGCACGTTCGACACATTGACCCCCGTCCTTTCGCCCGTGCCCGCCCCACATCTTCGCGGCCGGCCAAGCTGGCGACCTCGTCGGGGGATAGAGTGCGGCATCGCGCCGAAGTACGGGTCCTGCTCGGCCATGAGAGATCCTCCCTCGTGGTCCCAGGGCCGGGCCTGTTCGCGCAGCGCCAGCCCCGTGTTGCGTGGACGTGGCGCCCTTCGCTGGAGGCATCCATCCGCCCTGCTGAACACTCACTCCTGATGGCAGACATAACCGTGTATCAACAACGGTCCCAGATTCAACGCGAAGCGACCAAGCCCATCTCAGGATTTTCGAGGAAGCCTGACCTCCCGAAGGTCTTGGTCGGCTCGCAACGCTTTCAGCGGTGGGTGACGTAGGCCGTCTGCTGGCGGCTCCCCATAGTCCACGTCGACCACGAGCATCGGTTTGACCCAATGCGGCGGCAGGTCGGTTCACAACTCCCCCAAATGGTTGTCGCTTGTCTGGGCTCATAGGGTCAGCAGAACACTGCCGTTGCAGACAGGTCGGGCGGCATACCTTGACGCGACCATCGGGCCGCCATTGCGTGGGGTAATGGCCTTAGCGGCTATCTTGATCACCCTGCCCGCATCGAAGCCATTACGACTGCCGATCACATCGGCGACTTCCTTGCGTGCCCAATACTCCATGCTCCGTGCGAAGCCAAACCTCGTCAGTGTGGTATCGTCGATCCCGTTTCCTTCCAGTTCAGGAGGGCCAGCCCTTTGGACAACCTACGGGCCGGACGGTGAAGGGTCATGACAGAGCCTCGCGCACCTAATTAGTTCGCCATGAAATACGTTGCTGCAAACCCAAGTAAAACAAGGATTTCTTGGGTGAGATACGTGCGAAATACTAGGGATTCCCAACCCAGACGGCGAATCGAACTGATGCAACCGCCAAGTCACACCTGTCCGACACACCGGGGAGGGAATCCCAATGCTGTTTCTTCGCGCTCCGGTTCGCCACTCCTCCTCCCGAGGCTGGCCATGTTGCGGCTGAGGGACCCCCAAGAGTCGTTGTGGGAACAGCTGCTGCCGCCCCAAGCGCGCACCCTCAGTGTCGAATTGACGACCGTCGATGCCTGCTTGGCGGATGACCGTTTCTTCGAACCCTACCGGCAACGCTTTCGGACGCTGATCGGCTGCCCCACCGTCCCCGTGGAGACCTATCTCCGCCTGATGTACCTGAAGCACCGCTATCGGTTCGGCTATGAAACGCTGGTCCGCGAAGTCGCCGACAGTCTGCATTGGCGCCACTTCTGCCATTTGGCGCTCGACGCGGCGGTGCCGCATCCCACCACGCTCAGCAAGCTGACCCGGAAGTACGGGCCTGAGGTCGTGCACGAGTTGAACCGCCTCCTGGTGCAGCACGCGAGCGAGCGGAAGCTCGTGCGGAGTCGCAGACTGCGCGTGGACACGACGGTCGTGCAAGCGCCCATCGACTATCCCACCGATATCGGCCTGCTGGCCGATAGTGTACGGGTGGTGACGCGAACGGTCCGCCGGCTCCATACCGTCGGAGCGGCCGTCCGCACGACCTTTCGCTCGCGGGCGCGGAGCATCAAGCGATCGCTCGCCGCGGTTGGTCGCAGTCTCCGGATGCGCACGAACGAGGCGAAGACCGCGGTGCTGACGCAGACCGCGCGGGTGTTGCGGCTGACTCGGCAGATCAGCCTGCAAGCCCAGCGCGTCCTGCGCAATAGCCGGCTGCGCGGCCCGCACGGGAAGGGCCGGACGGCCGCGCTGGTCCAGCGCACCCGGCTGCGCTTGCGGCGCCAACTGCAGTTGACGACGCGAGTTATGGCTCAAGCCCGCACCCGCATCGGGGGCACGACGTCCATTCCCGACCGGGTGGTGAGCGTGTTTGATCCTGAGGCACGCCCCATCCGCCGCGGAAAGTTGAGCATGAAGACGGAGTTCGGCTACAAGGCACTGCTTACGGAGACCGAGGATCGCGTGATCACGCATTACGAGGTCCACGTGGGGAACCCGGGAGATAGCGGCCTACTGGCCGCTGCCCTGGCGGGCCATACGCAGACCGTTCCGCGGACGCCGCGCGTCGTCGCCACCGACCGTGGCTTTGGTAGCAAGGACAACGAAGCGCGTTTGCGCAACGCCGGGGTCAAGCAGATTAGCCTGCCCTATAAAGGAAGACTCGGTGCCGCTCGGGCGGCACATGAACATCAGCGGTGGTTCCGCCGTCAACAACGGTGGCGGAGTGGGCAGGAAGCCACGATCAGCTTGGGCAGTCGCAAGTACGAGTGGCGACGCAGTCGCTTGCGGGGCCGAGATGGTGCAGACATCTGGATCGGACTCGGTATTCTGACCCACAACCTGGACCGACTGGTGACGATCGGTGCGACGCGGTAGTTTCGGGCGAAAGGACCCGCTCATCCCTTCAGCCCGCTACCGGATCTGTACCAGATCGGTTATTCGACCTGCATTTTTCATGGCGAACTAATTAGTTCTCCGATTGGATGTTTCGCGAAACATCCCTGCCCGATCACTGACACCAAACCTCGCGCACCTCGTCTATGCCCACATCTCGCATGGAACACGACGTCTCGGGACGCTGTAGCCCCTGATATTCCCTACTAATTCAACAGGCTCATGAGCAGGCGATTAACAAAGGAGGGGCTGGGAGCAAACCATCCCGTCTCATCCGCGCCGAACGCGCCCTGGGGAACTTCTGTTGATGGTCCGGGAGTCATGTGGAAAAGGACGCGGTTCCGATGAAATGACTGAGACGATTTTCATCGGGAGAATCCTTTACATTACGGAGTCGCCATAGTATGATGTCGTAGAAACAACGTTCTGGTAGAAGAAACACATGGATTGAGCGTTGCATCGGCCCATGCAAGGATCCCTCAAGCTTTCATCCAAGGAAAGGAGAGTGCAGAATGAGCAAAAAGTCTAAGGTGTTTGCGTTATCGACTATCCTGTTGCTCGTGAGCGCCACCAGCTTGGCGGGGTCGACAACCAGTTCCGCATCTGACCACACAACCCTGACCTTTTGGACGTACTTTACGGCTACTCAAGCAGAGCACCAATGGATCATGGCAGCCGTGCAGAATTTCGAGAAGCATCATCCCGGCGCCACGGTCCAAATTGTTCCGCAACCGCGCGGCGCCCAGTACTTCTCGCTTTTTGATGCAGCCTCGCTTGGGAAGACAGGACCTGACATCCTCAATCTGTGGACCGGCCTGTACGCCCTACGGTACGGAAACTACCTGGTCCCGCTGAACAAGTACCTGACCCCCGCGCAGAAAGCGAGCATGATCGGGCTCAAATACACTGCCCAGGGATTCAACACCGATAACAGCATCTACGGTATCGTGAGCGAACTGCAATCGTATGAAGGCTTCTATAACAAGACATTGTTCCACCAAGCTGGAATCAACAGCTACCCGACCACGTATTCACAGTTCCTCCAGGACTGCGCCATGCTGAAAGGACACGGGATCCTGCCTATCGTCGATGGGGCCTATCAAGCGTACAACATGTTCTCGTATTACCTGATGAACTACCTCACCGCATCACAGATCACCGGTCTCAAGGATGGCAGCATCAAGTGGACGGACCCGCGTATCATGCAGGCCCTGACGCGCTACGTGGCCCTGTACAAGGACGGTTACGTCAATCCTGACACCCTAACCAATAAGGACCCGGAGCAGATGTTCCTTAACGGCAAAGCTGCCATGATCCTCGACGCGGGCAGTTGGAACGTCCCAGTATTCTCTAAGGCGCTCGGCAGCAACGTGGGATTGATGTTCATCCCTCAGGACCCGGGCGCCCCTTCGTATGGCAATGTTGTCTCCTTCCCAGGTTGGATGACCTCTGTCACCAGCTATAGCAAGCACCGCCAGCTAGCGCTGGAGTTCATCCAGGACGCGCTACAACCTGCCGTTAGCGGCGCGATGGCGAAAGCGGGGTTGGTACCTGCAGACAAAAATATACCGGCGGACATGCTGGCGGATCCTCTGCAGAAGAATCTCTACCAAAGGACCCAGACGGGCCACATTTGGCCAATGTTCGATAACCTCATCCAGGCCAACATCGCGGACGCTATGAACTCGGTATTCGGCTCGGCGATCACGGGCGGAGTTACGCCAACGCAGGCCCTCTCTCAGTTGCAGCAGGCCTGGGACTCATTGCCCGCGCGTCAGAAGTGAGGGCGAGGGGCGGTACCGGTATGGGACGGCACCGCCCTCCGATCTCTACTCAATCCGAGACAGAGGCGGACACCATCTTCTCGTGACTCCTGCTCCCCGCACCCGACGGCCATCACTGAGTCGGCGTCTCTGGGGACGGCATCATGCAGGGCTGATCGGCGTCGTATACGTACTGCCCGCCGTTGCCTTTCTGGCCTTCTTTCTCCTCGTCCCGATCCTCGAAGCCTTCTACTACAGCTTCTTCGATTGGGATGGCGTTCATGCCATCTTTGTGGGCTTGGGCAACTACCTGCACCTCCTCCATTCCATCACGTTTCAGCAGATCGCGATCAACAACGTGATCCTGCTCGCCTGTATACCGATATGGACTCTATTCCCGCTCGTGTTGGCGGTGATGCTGCACGGCCGAGTCAGGGGTTGGCAGTTCTTCCGCTTGGCGATCTTCTCCACAACCGCGCTTTCGTATACGGTAATTGGGATCGTCTGGGCGTACATCTACTCCTACAACGGGCCGTTCAACGCACTGTTGAGCCTCTTCCATGTGGGGCGCGTGGACTGGCTTGCCAACAGCGTGACGGCGATGGGCGCACTGGTGGTTACCGCAATCTGGACCTTCATGGGTACCGGGCTCATTGTGTACCTCGGCGGTCTTGGCGCCATCCCGCCGGAGGTTCTTGAGTCAGCCAAGCTCGATGGAGCGAGCGGGGTCACCATGATGCGGTCGATCATTTTACCTCTCATGAAACGGTACGTGGAATTTTTCGGTGTGTTCAGCATCATCAACGCCTTTACCAACCTGTTTGCGCTAATCTTTGTCATGACCAATGGCGGACCGGGGTTCTCCACAACGACCATGGAGTTTTACATATACGTTGACGCATTCTCCAACATGAACTTCGGAGAAGCTTCCGCTGTCGGCGTGTTGCTGTTTGTGGTGATGCTGGGGGTCGCGCTGGTTCCCATGAAGTTTCTGCAGACGGGGGGATGACCGAACGTGGCGAACGCACTCGGTAGGCTACACGTGAGCAGGATCGCGGTGTATGCGGGGTTGAGCATCGTGACGATCTCCTCCCTCTACCCCTTCTTTCTGATGTTCATCAACTCGTTCAAATCGATGGGCGAGTACTTCGCCAACCCATACGGATTACCGCGGGACTGGACGCTCTCTAGCTTCCAGCTCATGTTCAACACGATGGACCCGCTGAGGGCCCTGCTCAACTCCACGATCGTCGTTGTTCTTGGCGTGTTGCTGAACCTCCTGGTGGCCAGCATGGCGGCGTACTCGCTGACGAAACTGCGACCTCCCGGGTACCGGTTCTTGTTCGTTAGTATCCTTAGTGCCATGATGGTACCCTTCCAAGTGATCCTCGTCCCCCTGTTCGTGAATATGGCACATCTCGGTTGGGTGAATACCTTTCAGGTTGTCGTTCTCCTGTACGTCGCCACTTCTTGCCCCTTCGGCGTCTACCTTATGCGGTCGTACTACGCAGGCGTGCAGGATGAACTCATCGAGGCCGCTCAAATGGACGGCCTATCCTATCACGGCATATTCACGCGCATCATGATTCCTGTGGCACGTCCTGCGCTCGTGACATTGGGCGTGATCAACTTCGTCCAAATGTGGACAAATCTACTAATCGCACTAGTGTTTCTACAACAGCAAGGCACGCGCACGATCACAGTGGGCATCGCGTTGCTTACTGGCCAGCGGTTGACGAATTATCCGGCGATGTTCGCCTTGCTCTTGATCGGTAGCGTACCGACGGTCATTTGTTTCCTCCTGTTCCAGCGGCACCTCGCCAGCGGCGTGCTCGTGGGTGTGGAGCACTGACTATGGGTGCTACGCGTTACAGCCGGCGGCCACGGTGCGTTGCGCAATCAACCTGCTTTGTATGTCCGCGCTGCTTTCGGCCGGGATCTGGGGCGACCGTTGGGGTCAACCTGGACGGAGCATGGGGTGTGCAGGTAATCAATCAACACGAACTGGTGTGCGCATGCAAAAGCGCAACGCATCTTATCGAGGCTAGACGGTGGGCGGGCGAATGTGCGGGGGACGCTAGGATTTCAGGTGTGAAACAGCAGCCTAAGACGTCGCTACTCGGGTTGACAGGCAGCTACATAGACCCTATATTTTGTATCGACTAACAGAACAGTGTATTCTTTTTTGAAGGAGCGGATGCCTTGCCGAAGGTGGCCGTCATTGGTGCCGGGAGTGGGATGTTCTCGCTTTCGCTCGTCAAGGACATCTGCCTGACACCGGGACTGCGGGGCAATACCATCACCTTCATGGATATCGACGCAGACCGTCT
Organism: bacterium; assembly: GCA_035307765.1. Taxonomy (NCBI): domain Bacteria; species bacterium. Next base: position 19,283 of record DATGHU010000006.1, read on the forward strand.
GGGGGCCGCGTTCGAAGTCTGCAACCGGTATGCGCTGGAAGCTGGCGCCGCATTGCGACTTGAGAAGACGACCGACCGCCGTATCGCCCTGGAAGGTGCAGACTTCGTCATCAACACGGCCCTGGCGGAGGGACATGACCGGTGGCGCGCGGGCTGGTCCATGGCAAAAGATCGCGGATATCGCTTTGGAGGCAGTTTCCATGTCATGCACGATGAGGCCTTCTGGATCAACTTCTATCAGTTCCGGCTAATGGAGTCGATCTTGCAGGACATGACTGTCCAATGTCCCGACGCTTGGTACGTACTGGTTGCCAATCCTGTCATGGCGGGGGTCACGTACCTGACCGGCAAGTATCCGCGATCCAAGATCGTAGGACTTTGCCACGGGTACCGGCATGTGTATACTCTCACGGACGCGATGGGACTCGATCGCAGGGACGTTACCTACGAGATCCCCGGAGTGAACCACTTCGTCTGGTTGACGAAGTTGCGGTACCGGGGCGAGAACGCGTTCCCGCTCGTCGATGCTTGGATCGAGAAGCACGCGCAAGACTACTGGAACCAGTGCCCGCCGAGCGATTACCTGGGACCCAAGGCGATCGACTTGTACCGGCGATTCAGAGCTTTCCCCATCGGGGACACGTGCACGCCCGGGGGGGGGGCGTGGGGGTCTTGGTACCATACGGACGCGAACACCCAGCATCTTTGGCGAGAGGATCCCGACGACTGGTTCGACCGCTACTTTCAGCACACGCAAAGCGTTGTGGCGCGCGTCCGGGACGCTGCGGCGAACCCGTCTCAACCCTTGATGTCGGTGCTTGGGGCTGAGCCATCCGGAGAGACGATGATTCCACTCATCGAGTCTCTTGCCAAGGATACACCGCGAGTTCTGATCGTCGACGTCCCCAATACGGGCTCGTATGTGCCGGGGATCCCGAGAAACTTCGCCGTCGAGATCCCCGCTCTGGTGAGTGGAAGCGGCATCCAAGCAATCCAGACGGATGGACTGCCGGCGCCACTTCTGGCGCACGCGCTAAGAGATCGGGTGGCGCCGGTTGAGATGGAGCTCGATGCGTACGCGAATGGCGATTATGAGGCGCTGCTCCAACTGGTGATTATGGACCCCTGGACGCGGTCTGAGTCGCAGGCGCGGGACATGCTGGACGCGATCCTCGGACTGCCCTACCACGGGGAGATGCAAGACCATTATCGCTGGCGGGTGCGGCGAGCAGCCGCCGTATGATCGGGAGTCCGTGACCCCCAAATCCCAGGGTGTGGCTACGAAGGATGCCGGAAAGAGGAGCTTGCGATGAACGTTGTCCTGATCTCGATCGATAGCCTAAACCGCCACTTTCTCAAGATCTATGGCCAACCCATCGAGATCGACGTCAAGACGCCAAATATGGACGTTCTGGCTGGCCGAGGGACCGTGTTCGATACGCACTTTGCTGGCAGCTTGCCGTGCATGCCCGCCCGACGGGAATTCCTGGCCGGTGTCCAAGAGTTCCTCTGGCGTCCGTGGGGCCCGATCGAGCCGTTCGACCGGCCGCTGGCGCGTCTCGCCCGGGGCGCGGGCATCGTCACACAGCTGGTGACCGACCACTTCCACTTTTTCCAACATGGAAGCCAAGGATACTATAGCGATTACCAGGGGTTCGATTTCATCCGCGGCCAGGAACACGACGCTTGGAAGACTGCGCCCCGCTCGCCCGATCCGACCTTTCTGCGGCAATTGAATTTTGATTCTGCGCAGCCTTCGACCGATTACATGAACCCGCTCTCGTACGCCCGCAATACATTCGGGTTCAAGGATGAGGAGCAGTTTTTCGCCCCTCGCGTATTCCAAAGCGCGGCCCGCTGGATCGACGACAACCATGATCAGGAATCGTTCTTCCTTGTGATCGACAGCTTCGATGTGCACGAGCCGTTCCACAATCCCGACGCGTACGCGCGAATGTACACGGACGAGGACGTGAACGACCCGGAGATGATCTTGTGGCCAGTCTACGGGAACGTATACGAGTCCGGGCCAGCCCGGCTGTCGCCTCGGCAGGTGGCGTTCGTCCGCGCGCAGTTCGCCGGTAAGATGACCATGGTGGACCGGTGGCTGGGCCGCTTCCTGGAGCGTTTGGATCACTATGGGCTGTGGGACAACACGGCCGTGATCTTGACCTCCGACCACGGGCACTACCTTGGCGAGAAGGGCGCGATGGGCAAGCCGGATTGTCATGTTTACAACGTGCTCGCCAAAACTCCCTTGATCATTTGGCATCCACAGGCGGCAACGAATAGCCGCCGGGTTAAGGCATTGACTTCAGCCGTAGACCTATATGCCACCGTGCTGGATCTGTTGGAACTCGATGTCGACCCCGGACCGCACAGTCACAGCCTGGTTCCTCTCCTGACCGAGGCCGGCGAACGGGTTCGAGATTGGGCGCTATACGGCTACTACGGGCGGGCAGTCAACATTACGGACGGCCGTTACACTTATCACAGGGCTCCCGACTGGGAGCGGCCACTGTATTTGTATTCGACGGCATTCATGAATCCGCTCGACTGGTTCCACCCCGTTCGGCTGCCCGATCCTGACACAGTGGTTAGCGGCCGGTTTCTGCCGTATACGCCGACCCCGGTCTGGCGTTATCCGGTTCGGTTTGACCCGTGGTATAGGGAGTCGCTCCTGTTCGACACCCAGGCTGATCCGTGGCAGAATACCGATCTCAGCGGCCTGGCCCCTGATCGATTACGGAGCATGGAGGCCTTCCTGAAGGAAGCCCTTGCCGCGCTCTCGGCTCCGGACGAGCTATATGCACGTTTGGAGCTGGCCTGATCGCGCAAAACTCCGGCCTTACTTGAGGCGCTTAGGCGCGGGGAGATTCGGGTACTTGATTAAGCCATGAAAGAAGGGTGCGCCCATATTGGAAACGCCGGGTAACTGGCTTAGAACATTGGGTCTTTCCGCCGACCTAACCCATGTGCCGGAGTCACCATTGACCTTCCCGGACGGAGGGCGCTTCCGGATTGAGATTCCGGAAGTCGAGAACCTCGAAGTGTTCGACGTGATGGTGTACGCCGCCAGCCAGATGGGCGTGCCTGTCCATCGGGTGTCTCAGGGAACGGGTATCACCAAGCTCAGTGACCGAGATCTCAGGGACATGCAAGCGATGGCCTCGACGCACAACATCGGCCTGTTCCTGTTCATGGGCGTGCGGGGGGAGAACGGGCCTCTGGCACAACCCCGCAGCCGCGCGGGCGGTTCGGCCCGCAAACGTTTGCAGGGTGCAACGCAGCTCCTGTTTGCCCTGGAAGATGTCTCGCGGGCCTTGAGCGCCGGCATCCGGGGCTTCCTGATCTCGGACGAAGGGCTCCTCTCGGTTCTGGACCAGCTCAGGACTCTCGGTGAGATCCCTGTCGACGTCTCGCTCAAGACCTCGGTGTCCATGGGGCACGGCAATCCGGCTTCGGCTCAGGTCCTCTGGCGCTTGGGTGCCAACTCGTTCAATCTGCCGGTCGACCTGCCCCTGGGCGCTATCGCCGCCATCCGGCAGGCGATCCCCATCCCTCTCGACGTGTACGTGGAGGCTCCCGCCGATTTGGGAGGGGGATCTCGGTTTCACGAGTTGCCGGAAATTGTACGGGTCGCGGCGCCGGTACACCTCAAGTTCGGGCTGAGCACTGAGTCGCCAACGGACCCCGTGGGACTGCACCTGCAGTCGACGGCGAATCTGCAGATCAAGGAGCGGGTGCGACTGGCTGCAATCGGCTTGGAGGCGCTGGACCGTGCGGGGCTCCTTGGAAAGATGTCGCCGCCGGGCCATGGGTTGGCCATGGATCCATCGAAGTCACCAGGCGGATTACGGGAGTAGTAGGTGGGCCGTATACTGAGATCGCATGCGGTTACACTGCGTTCTCGCAGGGGCGCAGCTCGCTCGTCGCACGGCGCGACCCGAGTTCGATGGTCGACAGGCCCCGCCGTCGATGTGATCTTCACGGCTTCCTTGCCGAAGGGCCGGACGTTGGCCACAGTCGATCCTTTTGATCGTTTTCATTCACACACACCCGAAGCGAATACGGGTGGATCGGGTTGAGGCTTGGGTGTTAGAATGACGGACTGTACAAGGCGATAGTGCGTATGCCGAAGAAACGTGCCCAGGCGACCGGCTCCGAGAACGTATTGAAGATCATCGAGATCCTGGCATCCAGGGGCAAGGTGCGCGTGCGGGAGTTGGCGCGCGAGCTGAACATCGCGCCTTCCACCGCTATGCGGTTTCTGCGAACTCTGGTTCAAAGTGGTTTTGCCGCCGTCGATGAGGAGACTAGGCTCTATCGACCTGGGCTCCATTTCCTGCAAGTCGCGATTCAGCTGCAGGAGCAATTCACCCTTACGCGCGTCGCCCGCCCGGTTTTGGAGAACCTCTTCTCTCGGGTCCACGAAACCGTCAACCTCGGGGTCTTGAGCGACGACCTTAGAGATGTCATCCACGTTGACAAGATCGTCACCGACCGAGTGGTGCGGATCGACACGAGCATCGGTCGCACGGCGCCATCGTACTGCACCGCGCTCGGCAAGGCGATGTTGGCATTCCGCCCGACCGTAGAGGTGGGTGTTTACATAAAGCAGGCCGACTTGATCCCCCATACTCCGAATACCCTGGTGGATCCGACGGAACTGGTCAGGCACTTGGGCGATGTGCGTAGGAAGGGCTATGCCGTGGATCTGGAAGAGTACTCAGAACACCTGGAATGCGTTGCAGCCCCGGTGTTGAATGATCGAGGCGTTGCCGTCGCTGGCATCAGCATCTCCCGGCTGGTAGTTCCGGGTGAACGTAACCTCGACGCCGTGGCCGCCGAGGTCGTGAGAGCGGCTCGGGCCCTGAGCATATTCGTGGCCAATGCCTATTGACGGTCGGCCTCGGACTTTGCCAGATGAACGCGGCCTTAAAGTCGATGGCACCATGGTTAGGGCTTGGCGCCCGGAGAATCGGTGAGTCCAGCCGGAACGCGCGATGTCGGGCCACTCACAGTATTCGCTATCTGCGAACGGCCGAGCGTATCGACCGTAGCACATCACCTCCTTAATCCTCCCCGACCGCGTTGCTTGATCTTCAGCCGCCCGTTCGTCCAAAGGTCGGGACTTGACAGGGACCTGCCTGCCCGTGAGGAGGGTGCGCATGGACTTCATTGACCTGACGATTCCGATCCGTAACGGAACGCCGAGCATTCCGGGAGAGCCCGGCGGCTACGTCCTGCCGTTTGCGAAATTCGCCGTGCAGGGCTGGGTTTCGCACCAACTCCTTCTCTACACGCACCTCGGGACGCATCTCGACGCGCCGTCCCATTTCATCAAGGACGGCGGCGGGATCGAGACTTGGCCGCTCACACAGCTGATCGGGCCCGCGATCATCGCCCGCCTACGCGGAGAGCCGCAGTCTGGAGAAGTGGACTACGGTGACTTCGATTGGCCGCGTGAGCCAGGTTCGGGCGACCGAGTGCTGCTGCACACGGGTTGGGGGAAGCGCTGGGGCGCAGGAGGATACTTCTCTGGCTTCCCGTCCCTCTGCCTGCAGCTAGTACAGCGACTGATCGAAGCTGGGGTCGTCCTCGTGGGGATGGACACGCCGACCCCGCATGAGCAGGATCCGAAAACCATGCACGAGGCGCTGCTTGGGAGTCAAGTCGCCGTGCTCGAAGGTCTGATCCGCCTCGAGGAGGTGCCCGGATCGTCCGGCGAACTTATCTGCCTACCGCTGCCGCTCGTCGGACTCGATGGTGCGCCCTGCCGCGTCGTGTTCCGTGCGGACACAGGGGAGCGCCAGCGGTGAGCCGTTCGCGTGCGGTGGCCGACAATCGGTGGGCGTACAACGGTCTCAAGGCCGTCGTATTGGAGAACCGATTTCTTCGGCTGACGGTGCTGCCGGAGGCCGGTGGCAAACTCCTCAGCCTAGAGGACCGCGCGGAGCGGCGGGAGTGGCTTTGGCGCAATCCGCGGATCGCACCAGAGCGCGCATCCGTCGGGGATTCGTTCGATGACCACTGGTCGGGTGGAGCGGACACCTTCTTTCCCACATGTTATCCATGTAGCGTCGACGGACTCGACATCCCGGACTCCGGCGAATGGTGGAACGTACCATGGGAGGATTCCACCCATGAAGACGAGGCAGCCGTCCGGCTGGAACTCCGCGCTGGCGGGCGCGTCTTCCCCGTGGAATCGCTCAGGCGAATAAGTCTAGGCCACGACGCTCGTCATCTTCGCGTCGACTTCTCGATCCGGAACGTTGGACACGCACCGCTACCGTTCCTAATCGGGTTCCATCCTGCGCTTCAGGTAGTGCCGGGCAGCCGCATCCACCTGCCGCCAGGAACGGCCCAGGTGGATGAGTCGAGCGGTGGCAGCATGGGCCACGTCGGGCAGCGCTATCGCTGGCCCATGCTGCCCGTCGCAGGCGGTGATTCGGTCGACATGGGCGTCGTGCGCGGACCCGAAGCTGGCCAGTTTGCCGGGCACTTCCTGTTTCCAGACGCCGGGCGCGCCTTCTGGGCGCTCACGGACCCAGGTGGGGGCGCGGGGCTTGGGCTTTGGGCTTCCGAGGCGTTCACCGGGCTCTGGCTCTGGCAGGTGTACGGCGGCTGGCGCGGCTACTACCACGTGGCGCTGGAGCCCTGGACAGGACATCCAATCACCCTTAGCCAGGCGGTCGAGGCCGGGACGGCCTGCTGGATCAAACCAGATGCGCAGTTTCACGCCTCGATCGTGCTGGTCTGCTTCCGTGGGTTCTCGGAGGTTCTGCAGATTACAGAAGCAGGGGACGTCCAAGGGGTTTAAGGAGGGATCGTGCATGGAGAGGTTCATCGGTACTGTAGTCGTCGTCACAGGAGCTGCTTCGGGGATCGGGCGAGCGACGGCTGAGCTTTTCCTCGAGGAAGGAGCGTCCGTCGCAGCGGTGGACATCGACGGGCGACGTCTCGATGCATGGGTGTCTGCGTCTCCTTTCAAGGACCGCGTGCGGGCCTATACTGTGGACGTGGTTCAATCCGGAGCCGTCGAGGCGATGGTCGAGGACGTGATCCGGAGCCTCACTCGTGTCGATGTCCTCTTCAATAACGCGGGTATCGAGGACACGGATTCGGTCACGAGGACTTCTGAGGAGCGCTGGGACCGCCAGATGACCGTGAACACGAAGAGCGTCTTCCTCTGCTCCAAATACGTCATTCCCCATATGCAGCGGCAGGGTCGCGGCGCCATCATCAACACGGGGTCGATCGAGGGCATCGTGGGTGAGCGGAACGGCGCAGCCTACGTGGCGTCGAAGGGTGCGATCGTGATGCTGACCCGCGAGATGGCGCTCGACTACGCCCCCGAGCAAATTCGCGTCAACTGCGTCTGCCCAGGCTGGATCGATACCCCGATGGCCCGCCGGTCCATGGACAAGCACGGTGGCATCGAGGCCATGATGCCAGAGATCCGCCGACTGCAACCGCTGGGTCGACTGGGCCGCCCGGACGAGGTGGGCCGAGCGGTGCTGTTTCTAGCCTCGGAGGACGCTTCGTTCGTAACCGGGGCGGTCTTGATGGTGGACGGCGGCTACACGGCTCAATGACCGATCGCTTCGGAGGTGGCAGACATGAGATTGCGCAGCGCGGAATGGTTCGACGGGCCGAAGTCGTCGACGTTTCAGCACCGCATGTCGATGGCGGCCGTCGGTCGTGACTATGCTGAGTACGGTGGACGGCCCATCATCGGCATCGCAAACTCGTGGAACGACTTCAACAATTGCAACCTGCCACACAAGCACCTCGTCGAAGCGGTGAAGCGTGGCGTAATCTCTGGTGGAGGTTACCCGATGGAGTTCCACACCATTACCACGGCGTCGGACTTCGTGAAGCCTTCGGATCTCCTCTACCGCAACCTCATGGCGATGGACGTCGAGGAGATGCTGCGCTGCCATCCCATCGACGGGGTCGTGTTGCTTGCAGAGTGCGACAAGACGACGCCTGCACAGCTCATGGGTGCGGCAAGCGTCGACCTGCCGACGATCCAGCTCGCAGCCGGTCACCGTTCATCCGGATGCTTCAAGGGAAATCGAGTAACGTATGCGACCGACTACTGGCGCTATCTCGACGAGTACGCGGCAGGCCGCCTCAGCGACGACGATTGGGACTCGCTGGAGCGCAACATGTCTAGCTCGGGGGGGGGCTGCGCGGTAATGGGAACGGCGTCGACTATGAAGAGTATCTCGGAGGCACTGGGGATGATGCTGCCAGGTACCTCCGACATCCCTGCGACCCACGCACGGCGGATCGCGGCCGCGGAGGCGACCGGGAGACGGATTGTCGAGATGGTGCGGGAGGATCTGAGGCTGTCGAAGATCATGACCGAGGCGGCGTTCCGGAACGCCATCCGCGTGCTCGCGGCACTCGGAGGGTCGACGAACGCACTGTTGCACATCACGGCGATGGCAGGACGCCGCGGCATCTTCCTCGGGCTAGAGGATTTTGAGGTGGCCTGGGACGGTATCCCGCAACTCGTCGATCTTCAGCCGAACGGTAAAGGCAACATGGACGATTTCCACAGAGACGGGGGCCTTGCGACAGTCATGCGAGTGCTGCTTCCGTGCCTCGAGAGTGGCGCCCTAACGGCAACAGGACAGACGGTTGCCGAGAACTACCGGTCTGCGCAAACGGGGCCGAGTGGTGTCATCCGTACACTCGACGACCCTGTATCCTTCGGGCCAGCACTGCGGGTCTTGCGTGGCAACCTCGCTCCTGACGGTGCCGTCGTGAAGCAGACCGCGTGCTCTCCGCGCCTCATGCGCCATACAGGCCGCGCCGTTGTTTTCCGCGACTATAACGACATGCTCATGAAAATCGTGCAAGAAACCCTCGATGTCAACCGGGACAGTGTGCTCGTGCTGCAGAACTGCGGGCCTGTCGGGGTTCCGGGTATGCCAGAGTGGGGTGCGGTACCAATTCCGCCAAAGTTGCTGAGGCAGGGCGTCGACGATATGGTGCGCATCAGCGACGGGCGCATGAGTGGTACCGGGTACGGCACGGTGGTGCTGCACGCTGCACCGGAATCTGCAGTGGGTGGTCCACTTGGTCTCGTGCGGGACGGAGATGAAATTACACTCGACATCCCTGCCGGCCGTATCGAGGTTCAGGTGAACGATGAAGAACTCGGGAGGCGGCGTGCGACGTCGACGCTGCCGTCACAACCGCATGTGCGCGGCTACATGCGCCTTTTCGCCGACCACGTGTTGCAGGCGCCGGAAGGATGCGATCTCGACTTCTTGCGCCCGAAGAGCGTCGAGGAGGCACGTTTCGTGCCGCCGGTCGTCGGCCGCGGCTAGCCATGGCTAGCCGTTCATATCGCTTATGAGGTGGTGCAGAGCCTTGAACCTATGCTTGGGAAGCAGACGCTGTTCGTCTCTCTTGGTCCTCTCCATCGCCCGCGGCCGCCCGAACGAGACGGACGAGGCCCTGCCGCCGGTCACCAGCGTTCCTCTAGGGATCGACGCCCGGGACGAGGGGAGACCCCACACGTACTTCAGTCGCAGTTCTGTGCGGACCGTTGTCGGCCATCGTCAGGTCTCCTGCCGGTTACGACTGCGCTGGTCGGCTCGCATGGTCGCCGTCGCGCCTAATGTACCCCACCGATCGGGGGCTGGCCAAGGTCCCGATCGTCCAGCATGTCGGACTTGTATCGCACGGGCCCCCGAACATCGCCCGGCACTCGCTATCCGGGCATCAAAAGAATGGTATGAAGCATTCGACCAACCGAGTGAGATGCTTACAGCGCTATCTTCAAGTGTCTGAGACCGTGACGAGAAACCAAGATTGCGAATGCATCTCGCAACAAGCGATGTGAAGCAATGTGTTCGTCGTCATCAGCGGGCGGGGGAATCGCACGGGACAAATGGGCTGCTTCAGGGGCATGGGAGGGGCGAGAAATTATTTCCGGTAAATACACAAGAAATTAACAAGGGGACTCACAAGCAGGCTCCATAATTGAGAAGCGAAGGACTGCGGGTGGGATAGTTAGCGGAATGAGGGATGGAAGGATCAACCAGCCGATAACGAACAGGAGTTCGCCCTACAGGGCGCGAATACGTGCATCCCGAGTTGTGCGGTGATTCGAAGCCGGAAGGTGAACACCAAGCGCGATATCGGCGACTTTTCGCCCGCCGACTGCTTCGTTGGTTCAGGGCTCACGGCCGGCGTTATCCGTGGCGCGAAACGCGAGAACCATACCGGATCTTTGTGGCGGAGTTCATGCTTCAGCGCACGGGGGCCCAGCAGGTTCTGCCGGTCTACATGCAGTTCGTCAAGAGGTTCCCTACACTACATGACGCCGCAGAGGCCGACGGAAAGACACTTCGAGGCATTCTTTGGCCTTTGGGAAGGGTCGAAAGGTACAAGATACTCCGGAGGGCCTTGCTATATCTGGCCGGAGAGCTCAAGGGGAAACTTCCATCCTCACTCAAGAAGCTACTCAAGATTCCGGGGGTTGGTCCCTACACAGGTCGCGCCGTTTTGGTGTTTGCACACCACCGGCGACTTGGCCTCTTTGACCCAAACATCTATCGCGTCATCGGGAGAGTTTTTGGGTTCGTATCTACAAAACAACGGCCGCACACCGATTCTTCGATGTGGAGGACGGTGGACGACCTGATGCCGAAGGGACGCAGTCGGGAAATGAATCTCGCCTTGCTCGACCTCGCCTCGACGATCTGTCGGACGCGGAGGCCGATTCATGAGAAGTGCCCCATGCAGGACATTTGTGCTTTCTATGGGAGGGCACGGAGTGAAGCCACACACGTTCATTGACCTGTTCTGCGGGGCGGGGGGTATGGCTCTTGGTTTTGTTCAGGCGGGGTTCAAATCTGTCTATGCGGTGGACTTTGATAAGCTGGCGGCGGAGACGTACAGGAGAAACTTCAAGCACGAAGTCTGGGACGGGCCTATTGAGAGTCTAGATCGCATTCCTGTGAAGGCAGAGATCATCATCGGCGGTCCTCCGTGCCAAGGGTTCTCCCCGTTAGGGAAAATGATCCCGCTGGCGGAACACCGCAGCATGAATAAGCTCTGGCGTCACTACATGCGGATCGTCGAGCAGGTCAACCCTACCGTGTTCATCGTGGAGAATGTGCCGGAGTTCCTGCGATCGTTGGAGTTCAAGTCCCTTGAGCGGAAGGCGACGGAACTGGGATACGAAATCGCGGCCGCGGTGCTAAACGCGGTTGAATACGGTGTCCCCCAGCAGCGAAAGAGGACATTCGTAGTGGCGGTGAAGGGCGGCACTCCGCGCCTTCCTCCCCCCACGACCGGGAGAATGACGGTCCGTGATGCCATTGGCGATCTGCCTCTGCAACCGACGGGCGTCGATTGGCACATTGGTCGGAATCCTACTCCGAAGTCGGTCAAGCGATACAGGTGTGTTCCGCCCGGTGGGAATCGGTTCGATCTCATAAAGAAGAGGCCCGATCTGGCTCCCCGTTGCTGGCTCAACAAGCCCACCGGGAGTACGGATGTCTTCGGACGCCTGGAATGGGACAAACAGGCTCTGACGATTCGCACGGAGTTCTTTAAGCCGGAGAAGGGTAGGTATCTCCACCCTCAGGCAGACCGGCCGATTACCCATCTAGAAGCGGCGAGGCTTCAGACGTTCCCGGACGACTTCGAATTCTACGGGTCCAAGATTCAGGTGGCGCGTCAGATCGGCAATGCGGTTCCCCCCAAGTTGGCACGTGCGGTTGCGGCTGAAGTAAGGGCGATACTCGAAGAGATCAAGCAGCGGAGGATGGGATCGGAAAAACAGCTGGCACGAATCTAGGAGGTCTCGCCCGTTGGCAGAGGCGCGGAAAACCCCAAAATGGGGGCCTGGTAACGAAACCAGGCCCTCTGTCTTTTCTCGCGGCAATGCGGTGGAGCGGAGTTGAGTCAGCCTGATCCAGAGACCGCGAACCTCGTCAAGCGTATAACAGAACTTCTCCGTGAACTGGAAAAGCCCCTCGCAAGGGACCCGTCGGAAATCCGTCGGGAGGTTTTGCTCCTCGCAGAGGCCGTGCATAATACGAGGGATTTGGGACGAGTTCGTCTCAAGGCCGTCACCTCCGCGAGGGGTGCGACCCAACGAATACTCGCGTATATGAAACTCTTCGAGAGCGAGGTCATTGAAGGCAAGGAACTTCAGGTTGTTTCAGGTATTCAAGAGTTCGCCCGACGGGTTCGGGAACTGAGGGTGCAGGATGGCTACAAAATCTCAACCGGAAGCATTGCGGCAGGTAATGTGCGTGAGGATCTGCGGCCGGATCAATATGTGTTGGAGAGCACCGATCCCGACACAGAGGCGGCCAGAAAGTGGCAGGTCGCCAACACGATTCGACGGCAGGGAGGGTCGGGAAAGAGCAGGATTCTGGCCTTCCTTCTTGCGAATGTTCGGCGCCCTGTGACAGGAGAACAGCTGGCGTACGTGGCAGGCCGGGTTAGGGAGGTAGGCCGAAGAACTCGTGAGCTGCGGACCGAAGACGGCTATCGGGTTGCTACTCGGTTTACGGGCCGCCCGGATCTTTCGAGTGAGTTTTATGTTCTCGAATCCGAAGACCAACTACCAGACCATGATCGACATATCTCCGACACCGTGTATGACGATGTCTTGAAAAGGGACATGAACAGGTGCAGGAATTGTGGATGGTCCGTGGAGCAGAGACGATCGGAGGAACGCAGGCAATTCCTGGAAGTGCATCATATCGAGCATCATAAGGCTGGCGGATCGAACAACCACGAGAACCTGATAACGCTGTGCAATGTCGACCATGATGAAGTACACCGGTTGGGTATTTCAGGAAACGAGTTTTTCGGCTGGCTGCACAAATAGCACATGGTGGTTCAATCGTTGCGACTCTGTTTGGTGAAGCTGGTGCCGGGAGGGAGATTTCGTCTTTCCAAACATCGGCGGGACCATTGAGCTCATCGTCACGCGGCCACGACTGGCCACCAGCGGGGGCAAGCTTCGGTCTTGATTCCTGCTCCGGTGAGACGGGACACTTCGAACTTCCCCCCAGCGGGTGTAACAGGTAGCCGCGGACGGCTACAGCATCGCCTCCCAGCGCTCGATGGCGTAGCGATTAACAGCCCCGTCGTCGAGGCTGACACCGAGGCCTGGCGCATCGGGCACGCTCAGCATCCCTTCGCGGATCTGCGGCTTGCCCCCGGTGACGATGTCACCGGCGTGGAGCGGCAACGTGCAGTCCATCGCCCGCTTGATGTGCGGAATTGCAGCAGCCAGATGGAGGTTGGCGGCCGTGGCCACTCCGAGTTCGAACCAGCTGTGGATCACGAGGTCGAGCCCAAACGTTCGGCAGATCGCTGCCAGTTCCCCGAGCGCCGACAGGCCGCCCCAACAGAAAACGTCGCCCAGGACGACGTCAAGGGCACCGAGCCGAACGGCCGAGGACAGGTCGTTGAATTCGACGACGCACATGTTGCCGGCGAGCGGTGTCCGGAGCCGTCGCCGTAAGCTGGCCATGCCCTCGAGGCCCCATGTCGGATCCTCGTAGTACTCCAACCGGAGAGGTTCGAGCGCGGTGCAGAGCGCCAGCGCCTCTGGGAGCGACATGGCAGCGTTGGGGTCGAGGCGAAGCTCGACGGCTGGCCCAAGGGCCTCGCGCAAGCCTGCCATCACCGCCACGTCCCAGTCTCGCCGCACTCCTAGGCTCTTCATCTTGACCGTCCCGCAACCGTCCTGCCGGGCGAAGCGCGCGACGTGGTCGACTAGGCGAGCGACGTTCTGATCGTCGGCGATGAACGCTACCGCCTCCTCTCGCGTGGCTCCCAGGGGGAGCGACGCCGCGCCGAAGCAAAGAGCCACCGGAACGCGTCGCCGCACCGCACCTCCGAGCAACTCCCAGACCGGCGCCGCATAGCGCTTGCCCGCGAGGTCCCACAGCGCCATCTCAATGCCCGCGACCGCCATCCAGCCATCCCGCCCCTCGGAGTCGCGCAACGTAGGCGGGGCGATCCGTACCCGGAGGGCCGTCCGGTCTAGGCCGTCCTCCCCTAAAAGGGCTTGGCAGATGGCGGTCAGGAACCCGAAGGTGCTGGCAGACCCGACTGTCTCCCCGAGGCCTTGCAGGCCATCCTCGGTCCGAAGGCGGACGAGCGTACGATCAACCGACGACCGTGAACCTCCGGCGCCAACGTAGGGCACGACCAGGGGCATGCGAATCTTGATGAGTTCGGCGGAGACAATCTTCATCATGAAATCCTCGTCAGGATGCCGGACCGGTCAGAGGATGCGGCTTAGGACACGCGGCGCCAATCGGCGACGTTGGGCGTCGCGCTGTCGAATGGACTCATGTTGTTGCCTGTGTAGAGCGTCGCCGCTCGGGCCGCGACGATTTTCCGGTCAATGAGGGGCACTTCGACAACCTGCTCGACCAGCAGGTCGTTCATGCGCCTCCAGAGATCTTCATTCTTCTGAGCATCCAGTTCGACCAACGCCTGTTCATACATCTGATTGTACTCGGCACTTTGCCAGCGCGTCACATTCTGACCGGACCAGCCATTCTCTTTTTGCGCAACCGACCGTGCAGGATCCCCGCTGTAGAACTGCGCCATATAACCGCTCGGAAAGAGCGTGAAATTCACTGCATACATTTCGGCGTCATTGTAGAAGTGCAGGTACGTGTCATTATTGCCTGCGGAGATGCTGAAGAACGAGCCGGAGTCGAGCGCCTTGATTTGTGTCGATACTCCAATCTTGTCCCAGCCGGCCTTGATGATCTGTTGTTCTTTCTGCCGGAGTGAGTTGACGCTCGTCGTGAGCGTCAGTTGCAACTTGTCACCGTTCTTCACTCGGATGCCGTCCGGACCGCGCTGCCACCCCGAGGCATCGAGCAGCCGATTCGCTTCATTAAGATCGAAGACGATCCGCGCATTTCTCGACGCATATCGGGTCGGCGTGGTGAGCACGTTTGCCGTGGCGGCGCCTTCTTCACCGTAGAGTTGCGACGCCATGGTCTGCCGATCGACGGCCAGGGCGAGCGCGCGTCTCACGCGGAGATCGGTCAGGATAGGGTGGGGAATGCCGAGCGCCGACCGCTGCCCGTTCCGTTCGGTGTTCGGATCTGTCATGTTGAAATAGACGCCTTCGAGGCTGGCGCCCGGAGCAGTCAGCAGTTTGCCCCGCCCGGAGTTCTCCATCGCCTGCAAGACCGGCCATTCCACCTGGAGGCTCCACGCGAAATCGTACTCGCCCGTCTGAAAGACCGCACGTGCTGCGGAGACAGCATCCCCGCCTCCCTTCCACTGCACTTGACTAAAGGCCGGTTTTAGGGGCTCCCGATAGAACTCGTTGATCGAATAGACGATCAGGTCGCCCGGGGCAAACGAATCGACTTTGTACGGTCCGGTGCCGAAACACTTCGTGTTGAAGGGCGCGCTGCGCGCCGACTCGTTCAGATACGCTTCCAGCGCGTGCCGCGGGAGAATTTGGCCCCTGTCGCCCACGAAGGGCTGATACCATGCCGGCGTCGGTTTGGCGAACGTGATCTTTACCGTGTTGGCGTCCAGGGCCTCGGCACGATCGATACTCGAATAGCTTGCGTACCAGGTCGCCTTGGTGCGCGTGTCGGTGATGAATTTATACGTGAAGACGACGTCATCCGCGGTAAACGGCTGACCGTCGGCCCACCGGATGCCGCGCTTGAGCCGATATGTCACCGATCTGCCGTCCGGCGCCAGGCCGCCGTTCGCGCGGGTCGGCACCTCGGCCGCTAGCACCGGCGTAAACTGGCCCGCTGCATTCACCGTCAGGAGCGGTTCAGTGCACAACCGCGTCGCCTGGATCTCCTGATTGCCTTCGGCCAACTGGGCGTTCAAGATGTTCGGAGCCTGCCAGTAGAGTATCTTCAGAGTTCCATCAGCGCCTCGTCTTTGCGGCTGAGCGGCTGCCGCCGGTCTCGAATCGATCGTGGACAGTAACGCCCCGCTCTCTGCGGCAGACAACCCAAGGGCGAGAAGTCGGACAATTGCCTCGCGGCGGCCGAGTCGGGCGTGTGCCACGTCGTTCTTTATGAGAGCGATGTCACGCTTTCTCATCAGGGCGGTCCCCCCTCTTCGATCCCGGACGAGCTCGCTTCAGCGTCCACAGAGTTTGTTTCACCCCATCCGTTTTCCTTCACATGCTGTACGAATATGGTACGCTATTATCGATTTTTGGTTTGGCGGTTTTATTATGGCTACGGTTGCTGGATTTGACAAGTGGGGGTGTTTTTTGATGGGCCATGATCGAACATCTGTACGCAAAGGATTCGAGAGCCGTTCCACCGTCGACAGAACAGCAAGGCTACTTGCGGCTTTGGGTCGTGGGCATCCCAGCCGAGGCATGCCACTGAGTGCCATCTCTGCAGAGGCCAGCGTTCACAAGACCACCGCTCTACGACTCTTGAATAGCCTCGAGCACAACGGCTTGGTCGAGCGACAGTCGGACGGGCGCTTCCGTATCGGACTGGGCCTCGTGGACCTGGTTTCCGCGTACTTGGATGATCTCGATGTCGTCGAACAAGCGCGGTCGATGCTAGAGCAACTTGCGGCCGAGACGCTTGAGACCGTCCACTTGGGGATCCCGAGCCAATCCGAAGTCGTTTATGTTGACAAGGTCGAAAGCGCTCAGTCGTTACGAATGGTGTCGCACATTGGGACACGCAGTCCGCTCTATTGCACAGCGTTGGGAAAAGCTATCCTCGCGCAAGCGGGAGAAGGTTACTTGTCAACCGTGATCGCGGCGGGGTTGGAGAGACACACGACGCACACATTGGCCACCGGCGATGCGTTGCGCGCAGATCTGACTGCAGTGAGGTCGCGCGGTTACGCTATCGATCGCGAGGAGTACAGAGAGGGCATTTGCTGCGTGGCGGCCGAGGTCAGGGAACGCCGTGGTCAAGTGGTGGCGGCGCTTAGCGTGTCTGGCCCATCGATCCGCATGGATCAAGCGGCCCAATTGCGCATCGGAATTGCTGTGCGACGTGCCGCAGACGAGATTTCGCGGCGGCTAGGGTATCAACCGGTGAGGGTATCACCGTAACCGACTACGAAGACTTGGGCGAGCCGCAGATCGAACCTGCCAACTGTGCGTCGACAAACCGCATCCGCGGGAGTAATTAGCCGGATGTTCTTCAGAGGTGGAGCGTCGACAAGTCTTGTGCAAGAGCCGCAGTATCAACATCATTCAACTCCGGTGTCGGAGGTATCATCCAAGCCTCGCACAGGCCTGCCCAAGCCAGCGCGGCCTTCCATGCCGAGGGGACCGTTCCACGTCTGCAAGCCACGATAGACGAAGCTAGCCATGAGAACCGGCGGAAGAGGGTAAGGCCGGATCAGCTGAGGCCCCTTTGTCCGAACTGTCATCGCATGGTCCACCGCGAACAGCCATTTCTGACGGTGCAAAAATTTAGATCGATCTTGCGCCGAACGCCCGCTGGATAAATGGAGCTACTGCGATCCGCTCCGCGCACGGCTATGACCGTATCTCTCCGGCCCGTCTCTGGTGGATTCCCCAGCTCTCAGAGCTTAGGGTGCAGTGGATACCCATCCGGTCCGATCGGGCTGTCGCTCATCCTGATCAACTCCCAGCGGATGCGCCCGCCGCACAGGGGACATTCAGCGAAGTAGACTTCGCGCTTCTCACAACCAGACCCAGCATACGTCGGTATTCGGTACCGACACGCTGCGCAATTGTGGATGGGCAAGGTATCGGGATCGTTCAGGTACAGATCCGCAACCACTCTGGGCAAGGCCAGGGGCCCGCCCCACTCCTGCGCAAGGATGTGGTAGACGATCCGCGCCAGGTTGCACCGGCCGGTCCGCTCCCGTGGCCAGTTCCCGCTCGCGAACACATCGAGGACGATCGCGACGTGCTCCGGGTCCATTGTGGGAAAAAGCGCTTGCCAGGTGGGCAAGTCCTCAACAGCCCTGCGGACCGCCGCGGGATCTCCGCTGCCCATAACTCCCAGCAGCCGCTCCCGGAGGGCTGGACCCAGCGGCCGAGGTATCCCGGGGTTAAGGCGGGCTTCCACCTTGTCCAACCGGTGGACCAGACGGCTATGCCCGATCGTTCGCATCGCAGACTTGGGGCAGCGCCTCCAGCCGCTGGAGCCGCTCTCGCATGCCTCCGCCGCAACCTCAATTCCGGACACCCGGGCACCGAAGTGCGGGCCGCAGGCGTCGTTCTCGAATATGTCCTTGGGACCCAGGACCGGCTTGACCTCGAAACGGCCTCCACCCCGGCCTGCTGGAGGTCGGCGACGACGGCGTCGACCATACAGCGCCGGGCCGATCGATAGGCTGTGTTGAACTCGGGGTTCTGTAGCCAGCGCCGAAGCGTGCTTTCGCCTTACACCACACCGAGTGGCCGCAGCCGTAAAAGTCGATTCGATCAATAGCGAGGCGATGGCCTGTTCCTGCTTGCGAGTCAACTTCTCGCCGTGACCATTCATCTGCATTCACCTGCTGCCGGAGGTCGGGGCTCCCCCAAGTCTTGTGATGGGAAATGCCAACTTCCTGCTAGAAGTTCGGCGCTCACGAGGCGGGAATCTGCTACCGGTTTGCTACCGGACCTGGCGGCAGAGGGGTGGAGAGGACGGCGGAGGGCGGCAGTCGCGCTTGCCGGAAAAGTTGGAGGAGGCGGACCAGCGCACGACACGGCAAAGGGCGACAAAGAGGGGAGCCGACTCGTAATGCGCAGGTCAACGGTTCGAATCCGTTCGCCGGCTCCATATTATCAACGGTTTCCGCGAGGCATCTCCGCTCAGTGGGCCGCTGGTCTTACTTGCAAGCTCCTAGCAACCCCTGCCGCTGCATCTCAGAGATGCCCTGAGTATGAGTCGCCAGTGTAAACGCTGGGACACTGTGGCGTAGTCGGTATGCAACAGTTCTTGGGTCTACATTCGCGGCTACCGAGGTAGACTCCCGGCGGATCATGATTGTGCGGCGCAGACCCCCCATCCCAACGGAGGGGTCGGCCAAACACGCAGGGGATGCTAAGGCGCCACAGAAGTTCACCTTGGCAATGATCGCGCCCCGCCGACCACCCGACCGATGCCGTGGCGGATCCAGGAGGAACGCGACCGTGTTGCGCATGCGTCTTGCTTGCCTGCTCGTCCTCGTCCTGGCCTTAGCCGTCGCGGCCCCCAGCGTGGGGGCACCGATTCGCGGCGGGACGCTGAATCTGGTGACCGACTCCGATCCGCCGTCGCTCGATCCACACAAGACACCCTCGGGGGTGTTCGTCCACGCCCTGCTCTACGACACGCTCGTCACCGCCGACAAGAACACGGGTAACTTCATCCCGGAGCTAGCCGACTCTTGGACCATCGGCGCCGACGGCCGCGTGATTACGTTCAAGCTGCACCCCGGGGTGAGATTCCACGACGGCACGCCGTTCAACTCACAGGCCGTGCGGGCTACGATCGAGCGGTTGATCAATCCGCAGACGGCCGCGCCGGGTTCCAGTTGGATTGGCCCGATCGACCGGGTGGAGACCCCGGACGACTTGACGGCCAGATTCGTGTTCAAGCAGCCCTACGCGCCCATCTTCTCGTCGCTCCGCATCGTTTTCCTCGGCATGCTGTCCCCGGCCGCCATCGCCAAGCTCGGCCCGAACTACGGGCAGACGCCCGTCGGGGCCGGCCCATACAAGTTCCGGCAGTGGATCCCCGGCGACCGGATCGTGCTGGACCGCGATCCCGACTACGCGTGGGCCCCGAAGTTCTACAAGAACCGCGGGGCACCCTACGTCGATTCGGTCGTGACGCGCATCATCCCCGATGAATCGACCCGGGTGATCGCGTTCCAGCGCGGCGATCTCGACGTCCTGCCGGCGACGCCGGCGGCTCAAGCTCAGCAGCTGATCGCCAGCGGCAAGTACCAGGTGTTCCGGACGCCGCAGGACGGGGGTCTGTACCTCGGGCTGAACGTCACGAAGCCGATCTTCTCCGACATCCGGGTGCGCCAGGCGCTCGGCTGGGCGATCAACCGGGACGAGGTCGTCGACTACGCGCTCGAGAAGCTCGCGGTGCCCATGGACAGCCCGCTGGCGCCCACGATCTGGGGATACGCGAAGGGCCTCAAGAACGCGTATCACTACGATCCCGACCGCGCGCGCCGGCTGCTCGCGGAAGCGGGGTGGAAACCGGGCCCGGACGGTATCTTCCAGAAGGCCGGCCAGCCGCTCGCCTTCACGGTCTGGACGTACCCGCTGGAAACGAATGTCCGGATCGCCGTCGTCGTCCAGACCCAACTCAAGAAAGCCGGTGTGAGGATGAACATCGAGCAGATCGAACCCGCCGCCCTGCTCGCGCGCACGGCCTCGGGCGCGCAGGACGCGATCCTCATCAGTTACGGCTGGCCCGACGCGGATATCCTGTACTACTTCTTTAACAGCGGCCGGATGGCCAGCACCAACCGGGTGCACTTTTCCAACCCGGACGTCGACCGTCTGCTGAACGAGGGTCGGGTGACCGTGGACCCCGCGAAGCGTCTCGAGGTGTACCGGCAGCTCCAGGAGACCCTGCTCGAACAGGCGCCGTGGATCCCGATCGCGAGTCCTTACACGATCACGCTTGCGCAGCCGTGGGTCCACGACTTCTATGAGGACAAGTACGGCGACTTGCTCACCGACGATACCTATATCCAGAAGTAGCCGCCGCCGTGCACCGGTACATCGCCCAGCGGCTCCTGCAGCTCGTGCCGGTGCTGCTGAGCGTCTCGATCCTCGTGTTTCTCATGATCCACCTCGTACCGGGGGACCCGGTGCAGGTGATGCTCCAGGATTACGGGTCCGCCGAGCAGGCCCAAGCCCTCCGGCACACGCTCGGGCTCGACCGACCGCTCCCCCTTCAGTTCGGGCTCTTCGTGTGGCGTCTGGCCCACGGTGACCTGGGGAGGTCGATCCGCACCGGCCGGCCGGTCGCCTCCGAGATCGCGCTCCGGCTGCCCTACACGCTCCGGCTCACGGCGGCCAGCATGGTCGTCGCGATCGCGCTCGGCCTCGTGTTCGGCACCCTCGCCGCGATCCACCACCGCCGCCTCCTCGACTACGCCGCGACGGTCGTCGCGCTGGCCGGGATCTCGCTCCCCAGCTTCTGGTTCGGGCTGGTGCTGATCCTGATCTTCTCATACTACCTGCGCTGGCTGCCGCCGGCGGGCGCCGACACCGCCGGAAGTCTGATCCTCCCGGCCGTCACGCTCGGGACCGGGGCGGCGTCGATCATCGCCCGCCTGTGTCGGAGCAGTCTGCTGGAGGTGCTGCGGCAGGAGTTCATTCGCACGGCGCGGGCCAAAGGCGCGGGCGAGCTGCGGGTGCTGTACCGGCACGGCCTGCGGAACGCCCTGATCCCGATGCTGTCGATCGTCGGGCTACAGTTCGCCGGGCTCCTCGGTGGGGCGGTCATCGTCGAATCGGTCTTCGGGTGGCCCGGGCTCGGCCGCCTCGCCGTGGACGCGATCTTCAACCGGGACATCCCGGTGATCCAGGGGGTCGTTCTCGTCGCCGCCGCAATCTTCGTCGCCGTCAACCTCTGCGTGGATCTCCTGTACGCTCTCGTCGACCCGAGAATCCGCTACGTCTGAGGCCGCCGGCAGCGCCCCGCCGGTCCGGACGCTGTCGCACGGGGCGATCGGCCTCCGGCGGGTCGCCCGCCACCGCGGCGCCATCGTGGGGGCCTTCCTGATCGTCGGCCTGCTGCTCGGCG
Source organism: bacterium (assembly GCA_035307765.1). Lineage (NCBI taxonomy): Bacteria > bacterium. The sequence continues at coordinate 41,032 of DATGHU010000006.1, forward strand.
CCCTCCTGGCGCCGTACGTCGCCCGCTACGATCCGACCGCGCCGCACTTCAATCTGAGGCTGCAACCGCCGTCCGCCGCATTTCCCCTCGGTACCGATTCCTTCGGCCGCGATATCCTGAGCCGGCTGGTGTACGGGGGGCGCATCTCGCTCACGGTGGGCGCGATCTCAGTGGTCATCTCGTTTGCCGTGGGGGTGCCGCTCGGCATCGCGGCCGGGTACTACGGCGGCCGCCTGGACGATGTGATCATGCGGACCGTCGACGTCTGGCTCGCGTTTCCGGGCCTGCTGCTGGCGATCGGGATCGTCGCGGTGCTCGGCCCGGGCCTTCAAAACGTCTTGCTCGCCATCGGCATCTCCGGCGTGCCCGGCGTCTGCCGGCTCGTTCGCGGGTCGGTGCTGCCGGTCAAGGAGGAGGCCTATGTCGAGGTTGCGCGGGCCGTGGGGGGAAGCGAGGGGCGGATCATCAGGGTGCACATCCTCCCCAACGTGCTCGCGCCCGTCGTGGTGCTGCTGACGCTGCGGCTGGGCACGGCGATCCTGACCGGAGTGGGGCTCAGTTTCCTCGGGCTCGGCGTGCAGCCCCCCGCCGCCGAGTGGGGGGCCATGGTCTCGGAGGGCCGGGCTTACTTACAACAGGCGTGGTGGGTGTCCACGATCCCGGGCATCGCGATCTTCCTCAGCGTGATGGGCGTCAACGTGCTCGGCGACGGGCTGCGGGACGCCCTGGATCCCCGGCTGCACTGAGGGCGGCCGCCCACTTGCGGTGTCGATTACACCCGCGCTGGCCGTACAGGCGCCGCACCGGGCGGATTGGGCGGCGACGATCGCCTACGTGTTGGGCGTGGACGGGCGCCGGCTAATGTAGACATGGCTGGACACGGCGGCCATGATGATCGTTCCGCCGATCCAGGTCGGCACCGGCGGGACCTCGCGAAACGCCAGCCAGACCCAAAGCGGTCCGAGTGGCACTTCCGCGGCTTGGATGAGTGCCGTCTCGGTTGCGGAGATCAGCCGCGCGCCAAGCGTGAGCAGCAGAAGGCCGAGACCGAACTGCGTTACGCCGAACAGGCCAAGATACAACATGTTTATTGGACCGGCGGTGCCCGGGTGGGCCAGCGGCCACACAAACACCGGACACAGAAGGGCGGAGAGGCTCGCGGCCGCCAGCATTGGGGTCTCACGATGGCGCCTGATGATCAGCATCACGCCGGCCATGCACAGCGCCATCCCGAACGCGAGCAGGTCCCCGGCGAGGTGTCCTTCGCGCACCGATCCGCCGACCATGATCATGGTGCCCAACAGCGCGACCGCGCTTGCCAGCAAGGTGTTCCAGCGTTCGCGCTCTCGGAGCCACAACCATCCCAGCGCCGCCGCCAGGAACGGCGTCGTCGCGTTCATGATCATGACATCCGCGACCGAAGTGCGTCGGAAGGCGTTGATGTACATGATGGTGGCGAACGTCGAGAGGCACGCCGCGGTCACGCCCGGCACGCCGATGCCGCGGACGATGTCGACGGCCCGACGGCCGTAGCGCCACACGATCACGATGGCGATGAACGCGCCCGCGAAGATGCCCCGCCAGAACAGGATCGTCCATGGGTCAAGCGGGATCAGCCGGGTGTAGAAGCCGGAGGTGCTGTAGGCGACGGCGGAGGCGAGGTTTAGCGCGATGCCAAGCCAATGGTGGGGGGCGCCCCCGGCGGCGGGAAGGCCGGCGCGCGAGTCTACCGCAGGTGCTGCGCGAGCCACGCCTGGACACGCTCGGCGTTCTTGTCCGGCGGAAACACCGGATAGAAAACGTGCTCCACGCGGCCGTCGCGGAGCACCAGCGTGAGACGCTTGATCAACTCGGCCGGCTGCGCCCCGAAGCTCCACGCGAACTCGAACGTTGGCAGTCGCAGCGCTCGGGTGAACGCGAGATCAGCGTCGCTTAGCAACGCAAAGGGGAGATGCAGGCGCGTCACGGCCTCGCGCTGATAGTCCGTCGTCTGCGTGCTGAGGCCGAACACCCGCGTGCCGAGCTCCTCGAACGCGGCGTGGTGATCGCGGAACGCGCAGGACTGCGGCGTGCATCCGCGCGCGCCGGGAATCTCGTCCCACCCCTTGGGGACCTCCTGGTCCGGCCGGCCGGTCCGGGGGTAACAGTAGACGACCGTCCACCCCGGGAGCGCGGACAAGTGGACGGCGCCGCCTTCGGTTGACGACAGCGCGACGGGGGGCATGCGCATCCCGCTGAGATGAGCGCACGCCCCGTCATCCTCGGGGACAGGCAGATCAGGCGGCAGGTCAAGTGGATTATGGGCCGACATTGCGCACCCTCCGTCAGCGGTTGTTTGGTCTCCACGTCCGAGAGGCATTCATCTCGGCTTGGTCTCCCGTGGTAAATAGCGTGGTTGGCTTGTTGATGGCATCTGCGGGTAGTGTTCTGCTCCGTGCGATGCTCTCCCTGGCCCGACGCGGCCTCGCACTGATGCTCTTGAGCCAGCGGGTGATGCACAGAACAGTTGCCTTCCAGGTCGGCGGTCCTCCAGAATTGCTCGTTACCCGGCTTGTATGCGAAAAGCGCCGATTACTACATCTCTATACCGACAGGGGTTCCTGTATCTGCCTCACGGTGGAGGTTCCGCTTGGTGGTTTCGTCGACCGGGTGACGACGGTCCTGCCATTCGTAGCCGTAAGACCTATCTCGGCCTGCTCCCCGCGATGGGCGTTGATCGCAAACAGTTTAGGCGCAGCCAAGCTGTGCCCCCATCGTTGGACCTTTGTGCACACCGCGAGGTTCCCGATACAGCTCCCCCCAGTTCTTTGAATCTACAAAGAAAATTACTTCCCCGAGATCCTCAGAGATCAAAGACTTGACTGTGAGGCCCTTTAGCTCAAGGGTGGAGTTGATTCCGGCTGAGCCTTTGGCATAGAGATTGTCGAAGGCGGTTTGGTATGAGGACATATGCTTGCCACGCGTCGCGCGAACTAGCAGCATCCCCAAAGGCGGTTGGCCGGTTCCACTTCCGGACACTTAGCGAAGGTGTAAGGATGCCCGGGTGTTTGCAAGCACCTCACCCAGCCGTCTGGCAGCGTAGGGGATTCTGAGAACTCACAAAGGGATCAGCAATAGGACGCTGGAACTCTCAACCCCGACTCTGCGGGGAGGTGCTTGAGCGTGAACGGCTCTCGCCCGTTGCTGGCTGTTCTCGTTCACGGGATCGGCCCTCAGAACTCGACCGCTCAGTACGAGTTCCTCGATCGGCTCCGCGCCGCAACAATACACAGGTTGCAGGATCTCGGCCGTAGCGACCTCGCGCCACGCCTCCTTGTGAAGCGCGCCGACTGGAGCCACTTATTCAACGAACGCGGGGGCTGGTTGGCGCACCTCTTCCCCAGCCACGCTAGCCAGTGGACGCGTGCCAGGCGAATCTTGACCATGGTGCTCTACGCGTTGGTCGTGCCGGTAATTGGGGCGGTGGGCACGGGCTTCGGCATGCTTCGCCTTCCGCCGCTGGTGTTCGGCTGGGTCATTGGAACGGCCGTGGGGCTTGTGGCAGCCTCGCTGGCCGCCTGGTTCCTCATTCTGCCCCGGTACCCATGGGGCCATCTCTGGACTTTCGCGCGCGGTTTCGAGGCAAACACCCTGAGCGATGTGGTCCTGTACGGGAGTGACGCCCCCCGTGAGGAGATCCTCAAAGTGGTCCTGGATACGATCGAGCCTTATCTTGCCGAAGCGTACCCGATCGACAAAGCGAGCACCCTGACAGCGCTGCCGGTCGTCTTCGTCGGGCACAGCCTTGGCACCGTCGTTGTGTACGACATTCTGCTCGGCACGAGCGCGACCACGTGGAACAAGCCGACTGCTGTCCACCGGGACCTGGCGGCCGTCAACATCGCGCTGGCGGCGCTCGAGACGGCGCCTGCGGTCCCCACGACAGTTCTTGCGGCAGCGGCCGCAAGCAAGAGGGGGGGCGTGGAGGATGCGCACGCAGCGCTGCAGGAGAGAAAGAAGTTCCTCGAGAGGGCGAAGCGGGTTCAAGACATAGTGTGCCCGGTCGGGATGGCCACGATGGGGTCCCCCATCTCACTCTTCCTGTTCCGCAAGCCGTCGTTGTTGGACTCCACTGACCTTTGGACCGAGGCGTGCCCGGCGGCGTTCGCGCAGGCGGGCGCACTGGAGACGTCCGCCGGAATGCTGCGCTGGCGCTGGCAGAACTTTTGGCATTCGGCTGACTTCGTTGCGCACCACCTCGAGCCGCTCTTCAACCGCGGCTACCCGGCGGCGCCCGCACCCGGCCAGGCGCCGATGAAATTTGTCGAGGACGTGAAGGCCCGCGAGCCCATCTCTGCACACTCGACATACTGGACGAACCCGGCGCTCTTGAGCGCATCGCGGCGCAGCTGACTGCCGTCCTCACCGCGCTGCCGTAGCGTCCGCGCGGGCGCCTGCGTCAGGCCGTCAGCCCCCACTTACCTGCGCCACGCGCAGAACACTTCAGCGACCCCGGTAGGGTGGGGGAAAGGCGGTCTCGCGGACACGGGGGACGCGATAAACTCGGGCGATCATTTTGACCTGATTGGGTAGGCGAAAAGAGCAACTTCTGCCGGCTCAGGCCTTCGCCGAGGTTCTTCAGGATCTCCAACAGGACCGACGGGAGCCGCGACCGTTCGCCAGGCCTGCTCCGTCTTTTGTGCTTTGAAGACCGCCCCCCCAAAGGCGATAGAAGTTCAGGTTCACTCGAAGCACCCAGCACAGTTCAACGACCTTGCCAGCGTAGCCCCAAGAGGCCCCTGCCGCATGGAGTCGAAAGGGCGGTGAGGTGGAACGGATAGTAGAGGATCGACCAATTCGCCTCGGCCAAGCCAGAGCCTGATCCTCGTATTAGCCATCTCGAAGTGTCGCTTGCAAGGGACTTGCGCGTGGGTCAACCCTCAAAAAACCCTTATTTTACTGGGGTTGGCACGGATTGGCTTCACTATGGGGGGGCGGGGGAGAGCGGAAGCCTCTCGAAGATTTTTCCGACTGCCGTTTGGTTTCGCCACGCTAAAGGGCTATCGGATTGAAGGGATTCTTCTAGCGAATAGCAAAGAAGCTCACGGTAGGCTAGTGTGTTCTCTTCTTTGCCAGTTAGCGGGGGGGCTCGGGTTTTCCGATCCCCCTGTTGATCAAGCGTCCATTGTGAAAGACTGTTTTGGTCCTGGTATTCACTGTTGGAATTGTCCCGAGTCGGCTTTCGTCTTTCGCGAACGTCGCCCTTAATGTAAGCGGCCCCATCATAGCCTCTCCCGGAGGCCGCAAATGCCCGGGCTGCGGACCGGAACGGTCACCTTTCTCTTCACCGATATTGAGGGATCCACGCGCCTGCTCCAAGAACTAGGCGCTCGGTATGTGGAAGTCCTCGCCGACCATCACCGACTACTCCGCGCTGCGTTCAAGGACTGCGGTGGTCAAGAACTCCGAACTCAGGGAGATGCATTCTTCGTCGCCTTCCCTCGGGCACGAGACGCTATTGCAGCTGCCATAGCGGCTCAGTGCGCCATCATGGACCATCGGTGGACCGATGGGGCGCTCGTCCGTGTCCGGATGGGCCTGCACACGGGCGAGCCCCTCATCACGGCGACGGGGTACGAAGGGATGGATGTCCACCGGGCGGCGCGCATTTGCGCGGCCGGACATGGGGGGCAGATTCTTCTCTCAGGCACGACGGCAATGCTTGTTGCCGGCAGCGTGCCCCCGGGGGTAGCGTTGCGCGACCTGGGCATGCATCGATTGAAGGATCTTCGTCAGCCGGAGTGGATCTTTCAGGTGATCGACCCGCACCTTCCAACCGAGTTCCGACTGCCGCAGTCCCTTACCACTCTCGCAAACAATCTGCCCCGACCGCTGACGAGCTTCGTTGGGCGGGATTCTGAAGTCGCGGAAACCAAGCAGTTCCTATCCATGACCCGCCTGCTGACGTTGACCGGGGTCGGTGGCTGCGGCAAAACCCGTCTCGCCCTTCAAGCGGCCTTAGGCTTGTTGGAGAACTATGCAGACGGGGTATGGCTCGTGGAGCTAGCTGGTCTTTCCGACCCCGCGTTCGTCCCCAGATCCTTAGCCTCCGCCGTGGGCATCAGAGAAGAGGCCGGACAGCCGTTGCTGTCAACTCTTATGAGTGCTCTCCGCGAAAAACAGATGCTAGTCGTGCTCGACAACTGCGAGCACCTTATCACCGCCTGCGCGCAATTGGCCCAGGCGCTGCTCCACATGTGCCCAAGCATTCGGATCCTCGCCACCAGCCGCGAACCGCTGGGAATCGGGGGAGAAACCATCTTTCCAGTGACCCCCCTTCCCCTGCCCGATCCACTACGGGCCCGAACTGTGGATGATCTCATGGAGTGTGAAGCCATCCGCCTGTTTGTTGAACGAGCCGCAGCCATGCGGCTGACGTTCAAGTTAACTGCTGAAAACGCCCCCGCCGTCATCGCAATTTGCCGGCACCTGGATGGGATACCCCTTGCCATTGAACTGGCGGCGGCCCGGATCCAAGCGTTGTCCATCGCAGAGTTGGTTGCGCGGTTGGACGACCGTTTCCGGCTCCTGACCCAAGGCAGCCGGACGGCCCTTGCGCGGCAGCAGACTCTTCAGGCGACGATGGATTGGAGCTATCAACTCCTCTCGGAGCGGGAGGGTACCATGCTGCGCCGGCTCTCAGTTTTTGCCGCTCCCTGGACACTAGAGGCGGCGGAGGGGATCTGCGCGGATGATCAAGACGCAGGGATGGATGTCCTTTACCTGCTGACCCAGCTTGTGTCCAAGTCTCTCGTGATCATGGATCATCAGGAAAGGGAAGTTAGGTACCACATGCTGGAGACGGTTCGGCAGTATGCTCGAGAACGGCTAATGCGATCAGCAGAAGCGGTTCGTGTCCGGAACCGGCACCTCATGTGGTACCTGGCGCTAGCGGAGCGATCGGAACCCGAGCTAGTCGCGGCTAGTCAGACCCTACGGCTTACCCGCCTTGAGCTCGAGCACGATGACCTGCGGGCGGCACTCTCATGGTCGCTTGAGAACAATCAGGCGGAGTCAGGATTGCGATTGGCTGCGGCGGTCTGGCGCTTCTGGTGGATCCGCGGCTACTTTGGGGAGGGCAGGACCTGGCTTGAGGCCCTGTTGATGAATAGCGAGGGCAAAGGAACGAGAATTGTGCGTGCGAAAGCGCTGCAGGCGGTTGGCATTATTGCCGTTCTAGGCCAGGGAGATTACGCGGCCGGACGCGACTTCCTCAGCAAGAGTCTCGCGATCTGGCGAGACGCGGGAGACAGGCCGAACATTGCGGCCCTGCTCGACAATCTTGGTACCCTATTCTCCGTCCAGGATGATCACGCCGCAGCTCGCGCCTTGTACGAAGAGAGCTTGGCAATTCGGCGGCAGCTCCAGGACAAATGGGGCCTCGCCCTTTCCCTGAACAACTTGGGCTTTGTGTTGTACCGCGAGAATGACTACTCTGCCGCGTACGCACTCTTCGAGGAGAGTTTGGCTCTCTGGCGAGAGCAGGGTGACGGGCAGAATATTGCCAAGACCCTCAGCAACCTTGGACTCGTTTCTCTGAGCCGCGGTTGTTTCGCGGGGGCATATCGGTTCCTGAAGGAAAGCCTCGAAGTGCGATTGGCCGCAGGGGACAAATGGGGCATCGCACATTCGCTCGAGGGATTCGCGGGCCTGGCAGAAGCCCGGGGGGCAGGGGCGCGGGCGGCACGGCTCTTTGGAGCTGCAGAGGCCCTGCGGGAATCTATCGGCGCCCCCCTTCGACCCACTGATCGCCCCGATTACGACCGCAAAGTCGCTGCCGCGCGAGCGCGGCTAACCCTGGACGCTTTCGCTGCAGCGTGGTCGGCGGGAAGGGCGATGACCCTGGATCGGGTTGTCAGTGAAGCAATGGACACCGACGGATCGCCGGAAGGGAGATGTTCTAACGCCAACGCATCGATCTGACGAGGGAAATCGTCGGTAACCGCACAGGGTGCTCACGCTCTGGCCGCACCCGAGTGTAGTTGAAGAGAGGGGAGTACCGCGCTTAACGTTTGAGGAGGGGGGACATGGGGCCCGGCGCAAAAGTCCCGCTCGACCAACTGAATATCGGGTCCCGTCACTGGGACGGGATCAGTCAGATGAGCGCATTCGCCACGTCAATCGATGCATTCAGGTCTCGTATTAAGCAAGGATTGAATGTCCTTGAAGGCCCGGGGGGGGCGCATTTCGATCGGCGCGCCGGGAATCCTAGCGAGGGGATTGACACGCAGGGCCTTCCGCTGGGGATTATCCCTGCTCTTGGGCAACGGGTGGCCGAGAAGGACCCCTACGCAGAGGATGCCCTAACGTTTACCCTGCTGGCAAGGGAGTTGGCCGTGCGTTCCCTCGCCGAGACCGATGTTCGCGCCATCCAGCGGCTCGCCAAGGCAATTTCGCTCTTGGTGGAAGCTGCGCTTAGCCTGTACCCTTAAGCGCGGTATGGCTGCGGATAGGCGCGAGGTCGGCGTCTGATTTCCGCAGTGGGATCTGCTGACACTCTGCCAATGGAGTCTTTTACACACACGGTGTACAGAAATGTGAGGAGGGTGGTTCCGGCATGCAGATCACTTATGCAGGGGGACCGGTGGTCAGACGCCCGTTAGTTTACTCAAGCTTCTGGGGCCCGGGGTGGACCGATCCCGTTCACCAAGCGCAAGCGTCACAGCTCAACCAATTCCATCAAGATCTCTTAAATAGCAGCGTCATGGACGTGCTCACACAGTACGGGATCCTTGGGCCCGGCGCTGGCGCTTTTGTGAATGCCTCCTTCCTCCCCTGGGTCCCCCGGGTGCTGACAGTCGCGAAATATCAGAACATCATTCAATCCAACGTCCTCCCCGGGGCGTTGCCCCCGCAGCAGGCAGGATCGCATGTGATCCTGCTTTATCTCGATGAACACATAATCATTAACGACCCCGCGACCGGTCGCCAACTCAATTTCCTGGGAGCCTATGACGTTGGGTATCACGAGTTTTTCACGACGGCCGCGGGGGACCCTGTCTACTACGGCTTCGTCGCATACTCCGCGAACACCGATGACACGACCACGGTGGCCAGCCATGAGTTCGCGGAGATTATCACCGATCCAGAGTATGATGCCTGGAGTCCTGACGGCGGGATGACCGAAATCGGCGACCTCTGTGAGCAAGGACAGGACACCATCACAGTAGGTGCGAATCGCTGGACGGTGCAGAAGATTTGGAGCAATATCGATAACTCATGCGTGTGTCGAGCGTCCCATCTCACCTGGGAAATCCAACCCGGCCCCGCGCAGAAAAAACTCCCGTCCGCTGCAGCGGGATGGCGGTGCGGCAAGGTCCGTGCAATCTGATTGTCGATAGGGTGTATTAGCGCGCCTGAGGCGCGCCTGCCGGCGGGTGCGGCAGATTGTCCCCGCGGCTCGCCCCGCCAGCGCCGGAGTCACGTGCAACTTCGCCGCATAACCGGGGGGGCTAACTGCATGCTCATTAGATTCCCGTCCCCATTGTGCAGATACGCAATTCATCACAGTACATGCGTGCGCTGCTATGAGGAAAATACTACGGCCGCACCGAGAATAAGAATAGCTTGCATTGGGCATGATGAGAGCTAGGAAGAAATGAAACGCGGGGAGATGAAGCAGTGGGATCGCTTGTTCAATGCTTCCTAGAAACCGAGGAGCCCTTGCATCACCGCAAAGCTAGATTGGGATAGACATTGGGAGTATGGTGGGCGAGAAATCGCCTGGTGTTAAAATCGTCATGCAGCACCCCGCCACGGAGGATATATTTATGAATGACATACCCACGCCGCCACCTGCCTTCTTGGAGCAGTACAAGGCTTACCTTCAAGACCTCAGCAACACTGATGCGAGGTATACTACCTTGAACGGGTTTCATCTTTCCATCATTACAGCTCTGCTTGGTATTCTGGCCCTTACAAAGCCTGGCGAGGGTCTCACGGACTTACAACCGATCCTCCGAGTGGTTGTGCCACTTTTCGCCTTCCTATTGTGTTGTATATGGTTCCAACCGTCGTGTCCTATGGGACGCTTTTCGGGGCAAAGTTTTCGGTTCTTCGCGAGCTCGAGCAGCGTGGTGGCCCTGTTCTCCGTGTTCCAGCGGGAACGAGAGTTGATTCAAAATGGCAGAACCCGGTGGGTCCTTGAGAACGAAGAACGCATACCGCTTCTTTTGATTCTGCCATTCTTGATTATTCTACTCTATGCTTTCTTGAAGCTAATGAGGTGGATCTGACACTTTAGCTTCCCGCGGGTTCGTAAGTCTAAGCCCTATTTCGGTGGTACCAACCCGTTGAATTCGTTTTGAAACGACCCCCCCTGACCGTAGATTGGCAGGGCCACGTTCTGCCGTTCGCGTCGAGGGGATCCTCTTCTGCTTACCGCTCTTGACGCATGGCGGGATTGGGCGCCTCCGTGCGAGAAGTACCCTCGAGAGTGCTACACTCTCGTAAGTTTGGGCGTCGCTCATCCGCCCTGGCAGGTTCAGGATTTACGAGTCCCTCGACGAGGTGCGAGATGCTCGACTTGATGACCGGGGCCACCGGCCCGGCGCTCCCCGTCACGCAAGGCAGGCCCGCATTTCTGGGCACGAACCACATGGTCAGCTCAACGCACTACCTGGCCACGATGGCCGGACTGCGCATGTTCGCGCTCGGTGGGAATGCCGCGGACGCGGGGGTGGCCGCCGGCATCGCGCTCAACGTCCTCGAACGCCATTTGACGGATTTTGGCGGCGTCGCGCCGATCATGTTTTTTCGGCCCGGGATGCCGCGGCCCGAGACGATCGCCGGCGTCGGATGCTGGCCGCGGCGGCTGACCCTGGAGCGGTTTCTCGAGCGGTACAACGGGGAGATGCCGCTCGGCGCGCCGCGCTACGTCACGCCCGCGGCACCGGATGCCTGGCTGACCGCGCTGGCGAGGTACGGGCGCCTCACGCTTCGCGAGGTGCTCGGGCCGGCATGCGAGTTGTGCGACGGATTCCCGGTCTACGACCGCCTCGCCCGTACGATCGCCAACCTGGCTCCGCGGCTGCGGGAATGGCCCGCCAGTGCGCGGGTGTTTCTGCCCAACGGCCGGCCGCCGCAGGCGGGCGAGGTCCTGGTGCAACGGGAGCTCGGCGACCTGTTCAGGCGGCTTGTCAAAGTCGAAAGCGGCGCCAAGCAACGCGGACGCGAGGCGGCGATCATGGCGGCCCGGGACGAGGTCTACCGCGGCGAGGTCGCGCGCGAGCTCTCCGCGCACGCCGAACGGACCGGAAGCGAGTTGGATGCGGAGGATCTGGCGGCGTACCATGTCTCGGTCGAGCCGCCAGTCTCCTCGAGGTACCGGGACGTGGAAGTGCACGCCTGCGGGCCGTGGTCGCAGGGACCGCTCCTGCCGATGGTCTTGAATTTGCTGCAGGGTCAGGACCTGCGGCAGCTGGGGCAGGGGAGCGCCGCGCACCTACACTATCTCATCGAAGCGATCAAGGTCGCGTGCGCCGACCGGGAAGCGTTCATCGGGGATCCGGCTCAGGTCGACGTGCCCATTGGGGGCTTGCTCGATCCCGAGTACGCGGACGAGCGGCGCCGCCTGATCGACCCGGGGCGGGCGTGCCCGGAACTTCCGCTCCCCGGGAACCCGTGGCGGTACGAAGGGCGCTCGGGGCCCGTGGGGTACGTTCCGGCTCCCGCCGCCGGCGCGGCGCAGGCCGATACGGCCTTCGTCTGCGCGATGGACGCCGAGGGCAACGCCTTTTGCGCGACGCCGTCCGATCCCGGCTTGAGCGCTCCGCTCGTCGACGGCCTCGGCATCATCATCTCGACGCGCGGAGCGCAGCTGTGGACCACGCCGGGGCACCCCTCGGCGATTGCGCCGGGCAAGCGTCCGCGGCTGACGCCGAATCCCGCCATGCTCGTGCAGTCGGGGCGGGCGCTGATGCCCTTCGGCTGCCCCGGCGGCGATGCGCAGGTCCAGGCGATGGTGCAGGTGGCGTCAAACGTATTGGACTTTGGGATGAACGTGCAGGCCGCCATCGAAGCGCCGCGGGTCATCTCGGCGAGTTTCCCGTCGTCCTTCCACCCCCATCCATACGAGCCGGGGATGGTACGGGTGGAGGGCCGAATTCCCCCCGACGTACGGGACCGGCTGGCCGCGCTCGGCCACACCGTTGAGGTGCTGCCCAATGTCTCGCCCTCGGTGGCGGCGGTGTGCGCGATACGGCGCCGCGACGGCGGTGTGCTCGAAGGCGGCGCCGACCCTCGTCGTGAGAGTTATGCCGCCGGCTGGTAGGGGCGGAGCGGCACGTCGACGCGGCCCGCGCGCGGCGAAGTTGAGAGGGAGGTGTCGGAATGGTACTCGGTAGCTGGCGGAAATTCGCCGCGGTCTGCGCCAGTGCGGCGCTCGTGCTCGCGGTAAGCTCGGGCGCGGCGACGCAGGCGCAGACGCCCCGCACCCTGGTCGTCGCTCAAAGCGCCGACATTGTCACGGGCGACCCTGCCAAAAGCACCGGACTCGCGACGATAGCCGTCCTGGCCAATATCTACGACACGCTGGTCCACCGGGACGCCGCCCTGAATCTCAAGCCGGGTCTGGCGCTGTCGTGGCGGGCCGTCGACCCGACCACCTGGGAGTTCAAACTGCGCAAAGGTGTGAAGTTTCACGACGGCGAGCCCTTCAACGCCGACGCCGTCAAGTTCTCGTTCGACCGGATGCTCGACCCGAAGACGCACTGGCCGGGCGCCGGCGCCCTGCAGCTGATCAAAACAGTGACGGCGGTTGACGAAAGCACGGTGCGATTCACCACCTCGCAGCCCTGGCCGGACATGCCGCGATACCTAGGGTACTACGGGATGATCGTGCCGCCGGGATACCTCAAACAAAACGGCGAGGACGCGCTGATCCGCCACGCCGTCGGGACCGGGCCGTACCGCTTCGTCCGCTGGGTGCAGGACGACCGCGTGGAGCTGCAGGCCAATCCCGACTACTGGGGCGGCAGGCCCAAGATCGGCCACGTGGTCTTCCGCGTCATTCCCACCGACGCGCCGCGGGTCGCCGAACTGCTGGCCGGGTCGGTGCAGCTGGCCAACCTCCTGCCGCCCGAACTCTTCAGTCCCCTGCAGATTTCCTCGAAGACCAAACTCGTGATCGGCAAGAGCCTGAGCGTGTTCTTCGTCATCTACAACCTGGTCAACATCGCGAAGGACAAGCCGCTGGCCGACCCCCGGGTGCGGCAGGCGCTCAACTACGCGATCAACCGCCAGGCGATTCTGGCCAGCGTGATGCACAACGTGGGCACGCCGGTGGCGACGTTCTGTTCCGACGTGATGGTGGCGTGCGATGCGTCCATCCCACCGTTCCCGTACAATCCCGACCGGGCCCGCGCGCTGCTGCGTGAGGCGGGATACCCCAACGGGTTCGACTTCACCATCAGCGGGACGAGCGGGACCTACCCCGGCGACCGGGACATCGTCCTGGCCGTGGCGGACCAGTTGAGCCACATCGGCGTGCGCGCGAAAGTGGACACCACGGAGATTGGCGTGCAGCTGCGGGCGGTGCTGGACCGAAAGCTGCCCGAGGACGGGTGGTTTACCCGCTTCACCGATTTCTTCGGGATCAGCACCATCATCCCGCTCCGCGCGTTCTACTCGCCCGGCGAATGGTCGCAGTGGCGCCCCGGGTACTCGCAGTTCAATCAGCTGGTCGAGGCGGCGCAGGCCGCGCCCGACGAGGCAAAACTGCGCGACATCTCGAAGCGCCTGCAGTTGATGTACAAGGAGCAGGCGCCGGCCCTCACGCTCTTTACCGCGCCCAACGCCAACGGCATGAGCCGCGACCTGGAGTGGACGCCCCGGCCGGACTTGGAATTAACGATGTTCGACGCGTCGTGGACGCACTGATCGGCGGGCGCGCGGCGCGCCGCCGGCCCGCGCCGAACCTTTCGCTGTGAGCGAGTATCTGATCCGCCGGCTGGCGCTCTCGCTGACCGCCATGCTCGGCGTGATCACGATCGTGTTCGTGTTGCTGCACGCGAGCGGCGATCCAGCGGCGCTGTTGGTGACGCAGAACGCGACGAAGCAGGACATGGACCGCATCCGGCAGGCCTACGGGTTGGACCGGCCGCTCTCCGTGCAGTATTGGCGCTTCATCACCCGCGTCGCCCACGGCGATCTCGGCTTTTCGTACCGCCAGGACCTGCCGGTGACCGAACTGATCGGCGACCGCCTCGGCGCGACGTTCGAACTGGCCCTCGCCGCCCTGGCGGTGGCGATGCTCCTCGGCGTGGCGCTCGGCATGGTGGCCGCCGCCCGCCGCGGGTCGGGCGTCGATACGGCCGCCATGACGATCGCCCTGCTTGGGACGAGCATGCCGAGCTTCTGGCTGGGGCTTCTGCTCATCATCGTCTTCGGGGTCAAGCTGGGATGGCTGCCGGTCTCGGGCTACGGAGGTCTCGACCACCTCGTGATGCCCGCGTTCGTGCTCGGCGGGTTCTATGCCGCGCAGGTCAGCCGGCTCACCCGGACGAGCCTGCTCGATGCCCTGGCGCAGGACTACGTCCGCACCGGCCGGGCCAAAGGCCTGACGGGCCGCGTGCTGTTGTTCAAGCATGCGCTGCGCAACGCGGCGCTGCCGGTGCTCACGGTCCTGGGCCTCCACTTCGGTCAGATGCTGGGCGGCGCGCTAATTGTGGAGTCCATCTTCGCGTGGCCCGGCATGGGACGTCTGGCCGTCCAGGCGGTGCTGGGTCGCGATTTCCCGGTCGTGCAGGGCGCCGCGATCATGGGTGGCGCCGTCTTCATCGCCGTCAACCTCATGGTGGATCTGCTCTATGGCTGGGTCGACCCTCGCCTTCGAAACGCCGCGCAGCGCGCCTAAGGCGCGGCGGGACTCGCCGCTTCGCCGGCTGCTGCGCAGCCCATCGGGGGTGGTGGGCGCCGCGCTCCTCGCGGTGCTGCTCGCGGCCGGTTTCGTCGGCTCGTTTGTGACGCCCTACGACCCGGCGGCGCAAAACCTGGGCCTGACCGTGCATCCGCCCTCGTTGGCGCCGGTGCGCGGCGCCGTCCACCTGCTAGGCACGGATCAGCTTGGGCGCGATGTGTTCAGCCGGCTGCTCGTCGGCCTCCGGATCTCGCTGCTGGTCGCCCTGGCCGTCGTCCCGCTCTCTACGCTGGTGGGGGCCACCGTCGGCATGGTGACGGGATACCGCGGCGGATGGCTCGACGTCGCGCTGATGCGCCTCGTGGACGCGCAGCTGTCCATCCCGACGCTCCTGCTGACGGTCGCCGTGGTTGCGGTGCTGGGCTCGGGCCTGCTGCAGATCGTGGCCGTCCTCGTGATCGCCGGGTGGCCGGCCTACGCGCGCGTCGTGCGCGCCGAGGCCCTGTCCCTACGGGACCGCGAGTTCGCGGCGGCCGCGCGGGCGGTGGGCGCCTCGGACGTCCGCATCCTCGCACGGCACGTGCTGCCAAACGTGCTTCCGACCGTGCTGGTGCTAGCGACCCTCCACCTGCCGGTGGTGATCGTCCTGGAGGCGGCGCTGAGCTTCCTCGGCCTCGGCATCCAGCCGCCGACCCCGAGCCTGGGGCAGATGCTCGGGTACTCGCAGGACCTGGTGTGGCAGGCCTGGTGGATGCCGACCATCCCCGGCGTGGCCATTACCCTCGTGGTCCTCGCCTTCAACCTGCTGGGCGACCGCATGCGGGATGTGCTCGATCCGCGACTGCGGGGCCTGGGGCCGGTGTGACCATGGACCTCATGGGAAAATGAGAAGGGTCCCTCTTCACGAAGCTAAAGACGATCTCTCCAGGTATCTTCGTGATGCGGAGAAGGAGGAGATCGTGATCACGCGGCATGGAAAGCCTGCCGGGGTGCTCATCGGGTTCTCTTCCGAGGATGATTGGTTTGAGTATCGACTCGAGCACGATCCGCGCTTTTTTCAGCGGATCGCCCGTGCGCGCCGCAGTATCGTTGCTGGAAGGGGCGTCAAGTTCGAAGAGGCAGATCTTTAGCACGACTCCACAGATCCCTTGAAAATCGCATCTATCACCTCTCCGTTAACCTCGGAGGGACCGGTCCGAGCGCTCCTGGTTGGCCGCCACGGGTACCGTCTCAACTGAGGTGCCCCCTCGGTCGCGGTCAGTACACGCGTGATCGTCGTGCCGTGTGTCCGCAAGGAAGTCGTGAGCGCCCTCACGAAACGTCCCGGGCAACACTACCGGTTCGACGGGGGGCTGTTCGTGATGTCAATGCGGACCCTGACCGCGTTTGCACTCGCACTGGCGGTGGCCGCCGCCGGACCAACCATGGCCACCGGGGCAACCGCCTTGACGATCGATCTCCAGGGGGATCCGGCGACGCTCGACCCCGGCCGTCAGTATGATACCAACAGTTATGACGTCTACCGAAACATCTACGACAACTTCCTTCACCGCAATCCGCAAACGAGCGCCATCGAGCCCTATGTCGCCACGGCGTGGAAGGCCGTCACCCCGACCGAATGGCACTTCACCATCCGCAAAGACGTCAAGTTTCATGACGGCACGTCACTGGTGGCGGCCGATGTGGAGGCGACCCTCGAGCGCATTCTTGACCGGCAGTTCAACAGTCCTCAGTATGCTAACTTTAATGCGATCACCAGCGTCAAGGCTACGGGACCCGATACGCTCACCATTACCACGTCGCGGCCCTACCCTGTCCTGCTCGCCCAACTTGTGAACCTCAGCATCGTCTCCAAGGCGTACGCGGCGGCCCATGATCAACCGTACATCAACGCGCATCCGATGGGGAGCGGTCCATACCGGTTCGGCGCCTGGCTCCGCGGCGACCACGTGACGTTGCAAGCGGTCCCGGGCTACTGGAAAGGCCGGCCGCGGATCGACGAGGTCACGTTTCGAACGGTGCCTGAGACAGCGACCCGGGTCGCCGACCTGCAGTCCGGACGTGTTCAGCTCGCCCTCGGCCTCACCTCTGATGACGTGAAGACGATCAAGAGCGACCCCAAGCTCCAGCTGCTTGGGGGGGCGACCGAGCGCGTCGCGTATCTGGCGTTCAACACGCTCGGGCCGAGCCCGCTGCGGGACGTGCGCGTGCGGGAAGCGATCGCGGACGCGGTGGATACCCCCTCGCTGATCCGGATCCTGCTCGCGGGTTATGCCCGATCGGTTACCGCGCTCCTGACGTCCCGCCACTTTGGCTACGATCCGAAGATCCCGGGCTACCCTCACGATCTCGCGAAGGTGAAGCAAATGCTCGCCGAGAGCGGTCATTCGAGCGGGCTGACGCTCGTGTTTACCACCTCCCCGACCTACGACCAGCGCATCATCCAAGCGATCCAGGGGCAACTCGAGCAGGCCGGCGTGACCGTGAAGACACAGTCGTATGACTTCGGGACCTATCTGCAGAAAATCCAGTCTCCGCAACACGATTGGGGGGATCTGCGCTACGGTCAGTGGTCGTGTTCTTGCCTGGACGCTGACGGGGTCATCTATCCGCTGTTTCACACCGGGAGCATCTGGTCGAGCTACAGCGATCCCGCCTTCGACAAGGCGGTCGATGACGGGCGTTCGACGCTCGATGCGGCGGCGAGAAAAGCCGACTATTCGACCGCGCTGAACGTTCTCCAGCGGGATGTCCCCGCTGTGCCGCTGTGGGAGGTTGTGGCGCTCTACGGGGCGGACCGGAGCCTTCACTGGCATCCGACGGTGGACGAGCAGCTCTTTGTCGCCGATATGTCACTCGGGCGTTAGACTGAAGGGTAGCGCGGGAAGTCGGGCGAGCGAGACCATTGGGACGGTTCCTGGCCGGTCGATTGGTGCAGGCGGTTGCCGTCCTGTGGGGGGCTTCCACGATCGTCTTCGTCCTCGTCCGGTTCTCGGGCGATCCGGTGGCGCTGATGGTCCCTCAGGGCACGCCGGCAGACGTCATCGCCCAGATGCGGCACACCCTTGGACTCGACCTGCCCCTCTATGTGCAGTACCTCCGGTTTCTTGCCGATCTGGCGCGTGGAGACCTTGGGACCTCCTACGTGCAGGATGCGCCGGCGCTGCCGCTGGTGCTCCAGCGTCTTCCATACACCATCGAGCTCACCGCGGCGGCCTTTGGGCTCGCCCTTGCCGTCGGCCTCCCCCTCGGCGTGGCTGCGGGCACTCGCCGCGGCGGACCGTTCGACCGCCTCGCTCTGCCGTTCATCCTCATCGGCCAGGCGATGCCGTCGTTTTGGACCGGCCTGCTCCTCATCCTGATCGTCAGCGTGCGGTGGCACCTCTTGCCCTCTTCAGGGTCCGGAACTCCGCAGACATTAGTCCTCCCGTCCATCACCCTCGCGTGGTTGTCCCTCGCCACGATAGCGCGCATGAGCCGGTCGGCCGTGCTGGAGGAAGCGGGCCGTGACTACGTGCGGACCGCGCATGCGAAGGGAGTATCGCCCCGCCGCGTGGTCATCGCGCACGTGCTGCGCAATGCGGCGATCCCCATCCTGACGATCGCGGCCCTCGACATCGCCAATCTGCTCGGCGGGGCCGTGATCACAGAGACCATCTTCGCCTGGCCGGGAATCGGCAGGCTGGCGGTCGAGGCGATCCAGGCCCGCGACTACACCATCGTGCAGACCGTCGTGATCGTGGGCACGGCGATCTTCGTCCTCACCAACCTGGTCACCGACGTGCTCTACGGTCTCTTGGACCCGCGGATCGCGCTCGCCGGGACGCCACCGTAGCCGGGTCACCGACCGTGCCTGCCGCATCCGCGGCAAGACCCGCGTTCGACACCGGCGGCGAGACTGTCCGACGTCGGCGCAGAAGGCTGCCGCTCACCGGCAATGCCGGGATCGGGATCCTCATGATTGTCGCCCTGGCGGCGCTGGCGGCGCCGAGCATGGCGCCCCGAAACCCCTTGACCCAGAACCTTGCCGATCGCCTGCTCCCGCCCGGGACGCGCGGGCCCCACGGTGAGGTGTTCTGGCTCGGGACGGACGGATTGGGCCGCGACGCCCTCAGCCGGCTGATCTATGGGGCCCGCGCCTCGCTTGCGGTGGCAAGCCTCGCCGTGGCGTGCTCCGGCGCGCTCGGCGTGTTCATGGGGCTCACGGCCGGATATTATCGCGGCTGGATAGGCGCGGTGTTGATGCGGTTTGTGGATCTCGTCCTGTCCATCCCCTTCTTATTGCTCGCCATCGCGGTCGTGGCCGCCCTCGGCCCCGGCCTCGAGCACACGGTGCTCGTCCTGGGGCTCACCCGGTGGCCGCGGTACGCGCGGGTCGCGTTCGCGCAGACCCTCGCCGGCCGGTCGCGGGAATTCGTTGAAGCGGCCCGTGCCCTCGGCGGGACGGACCTTCGCGTGATGCTGCGGCACGTGCTGCCTGAGGTTCTCCCGTCCGTCGTCGTCGTCGGCACGCTGGAGATCGGCCTGATGATCGTCTACGAGGCAGCGCTGTCGTTCCTGGGTCTCGGCGTTCAGCCGCCCACGCCCAGCTGGGGTAACATGCTCGCCGACGGGCGTGCCTACCTGGCGACCGGGTGGTGGCTGGCGACGTTTCCAGGCCTTGCGATCATGGTCACGGTGCTCGGCGCGAACCTGCTCGGCGACGCGGTCCGGGACCGCCTCGACCCTCATGTGCTGTGATCGCTCGCCGGATCGCGCCCCGACGATCCCCGGAGGCTCGGGGTGAGTACCTTACAGCCGCACGTTGGTGACCTGCATTCTAATCTCCGGGCGCACTTCCTCAGCAGATGGTGTTCGAAGGCTATCGCGGCCGCTTCTTGTTGTCCCGCGAGGGTGTGAGTATGTCCGTCAGGGCCTCCGCGCCACTTGTTGCCGCCGGAGTACTTCGGCCCGGCGGATAGACATCGATCAATTTCACCACCCATCCGAGTCGGTCCCGGTCGTCGAAACGAATAGCTTCCGCGAAACAGGACCGGCCAGCGTGAGATCCTCGTCGACCGGCTCCGCCACGTACACGAGCACATCCGGCCGCGTCGCCGCGAACCGCTGGTTTGATAATCGGCTCGAGGGTGAACTACAGGAGCGGGGTGACGGCTAGGAGGAAGCGACGCCACCATGGTGGGGCGGTTTCCTCTGAGGCCACCGTTCCCCGCTCCCGCGAACTCCTACTTTGTCACGATCACCTTCGCCTGCATGAACGGGTGGTCGCCGCAGAAGTACTCGTAGGTCCCCGGCTTGGTCATCGTCACGGTGAAACTTCCTCCCGGCACCACCTGGCCGGAGTCCCACCGCCCGTCTTTCGCCGTCGCGGTGTGCGGCACCGGATCACCGTCGATCCACGTCACCCGCTGACCTGCCCGGACGGTGACCGTGGCCGGGCCGAAGGCGAACGTCGCCATGCGGATCTGGACGCCGCCTGCCCCGGCTGCGACGGGCTGTGGCGGCCGAGCCGCGAACCCCTGGCGAGCCTGGGGCGTCGAGGGCGGCAGATACTCGCTCATCGCCCCCGCGCCCCGCTGCAGCGCGATCTTCCGTGGTCCGTCGCCGACGAGGATCGTCGCCACGACCTGCTGTTTTGCCATGTCCACGACTGAGGCGGTGTTGTCGCCCTCGTTGGTGACGTACGCTAACGCACCGTCCGACGTCAGCGCCACCCAGTGCGGGAACTTGCCGACCGCGACGTCTTTGACGATCTGATGCGAGGCGGCATCGATAATCGCCAGCTGGCCGGTGGCCTGCACGACGGCCAAGGCGTACTTATGGTCCGGCGTGAATGCGATCTGATGTGGGATTGGGCCGACGGTGATCGTTGCTGTCACCTTGTTGGTCGCGGTGTCCAAGACCTTGACCTCGGCGCTGTTGGCCTCGGTGAAGTACATGGACTTGCCGTTGGGGCTGAGGGTCAGCCCGCGCGGCGTCTGGTCCAGGGGCAATCGCGCGGAGACACGCCGTCCCGGGATGTCAACGACGACGATCGCGTTGTGGTTCGGGCGGTCTTGGGAGCCGACGTAGGCAGTACGCCCATCGGGGGAGAGCGCGACGCCGTGCGGCTTGCCCACGGGGACCTGGGCGACAACCTTCAGGGTCGCGGTATCGATCACGTCCAGCTGGCCAATGTCGAACATCGATACCAGCAGCGTCTTCGTATCGCGCGACAGGGCCATGCCCTGCGGCGACCTCCCGAGATCGAGCGTCCTGATCACCGTGTCCGTTGCGGTGTCGATCACGCTGAGCTCGGTCGCATCCTCGCCCGAGACGTAGACCCGCCGCCCGTTGGGGGTGACGATGACCGCCTCGGGTCCGGCTGGGACTTTGATCGTCCGAAGGACGCGTCCCGTGGCCGTATCGAGCACGGCGACTGAGCTGCTGCCGTACAGCCCGATGTATGCCTTTGGTGCGGTGGCGGCCACCGCCGAGGGGGACGGGCCGGACATGCCCCCCCAGATGAGGCCCCCGACCACCAGCGCGGCCATCAGGGCCGACGCGCCGCCCGCGCGTACACGTAGAAGCCCCGTACGGAATGGGCTTACCCCGTTTCTCATATACCATCCTCCTCCCGCATCCGAGCCCGAGGCGCGCCGCCCTCCAGCATCCGCAGTCGGCCGGCGCGCCTCATGGGCTCTTACTGACCGAAATTGTCAAGCCGCTGTTGATCGTACGGCCCGAAGGTGGGCGAGGTCTGCCCCGGGCCCGCCACGGTGCCGAGGCCGGCGGGCTCGAACTGCGCGGCCATCTGTGGGGCCTGCCAGGCGTTCGAATCGGAGTGGTTATCGTCAGCTGTGGCGGCAAACGCGCTGCCGGGCAGTGCGGCGGACGCCCCCAGGACGAGCATGACGAGCATCTTCTTCATCGCTCTCACTCCCTTTGCTCGATTTGATCGCTCCGTGCGATCGTTCACTGGCTAATACACCTGGTGAGACAGCGCGGATTGCACCGGAGGGAAAATTGCCGTCACAAGTTCGTAAAGCGAGCTCGGAAAGGATCTGATCATCCCAACAGGGGGAAGGCGCGAGGCGGTGATCGGCCGGACTCCCGGCAAAAGGTGAAGGCCCGGGCTGCCCTCCCTGCTAACCGATGATGTGCATCTGGTATCCGCCGCGGAAGGGTCGGTTCTCCTCAAAGCGCGTGATGCTGAAGGCCTGGAGATCGAGGTGCGTACACCCTCCCGTGGTCACGTACTCGGCGATCGCTTCGCCGGTGGCCGGGGCGAGCTTGAACGAGTTTCCACTGCCCCC
The DNA here is from genome assembly GCA_035307765.1 of bacterium. Taxonomy (NCBI): domain Bacteria; species bacterium. Next base: position 63,223 of record DATGHU010000006.1, read on the forward strand.
CACGATCTGGAGGTACCCATCCACGCCGGGGACGGGGCCGAAAAGGAGATGAAAGTCTGGGCTGTTGCCATCCGGGCCCGACCAGGAGCGGACCCTGGACATCCGCTCCCCCCACGGGCATCGGCGGATCAAGTTATCGTGGATCTCCGCTTCGAACATCATCGTCGGGCGAGACGGATAATCGTCCGGATCGATGGCGTCCCCCTCCAGCACCGTGTTCTCGGATAGGCCGCCCCCGGCCAGCATCAAGCCTGCGGCGTCGGGGCGACAGTAGGTCATAGTACACAGGTCAAGCCAGGTGGGGCTGTTCTGGCCCCAGTGCGGGTAGTGCGGATGAAAGGCCACCATCTGCAGGTACCCAGGGCTCACCGGCAGTTCCACCCCCAGCATCGCGGCGATCCGAGGGGCCCACGCCCCCGCGCAGTTGACGATCAAGGGCGTGCGGATCGAGCCCTGGTCCGTGACCACCCGTCGGCCCCCCGGACCGTTGGCGGCGATGGCGGTCACCGTCGTCTGCGTGCAGACCTGCGCGCCGACCTCCTGGGCCTTCCTGGCGAAGGCGACGGCGGTGGAGTAGGGATCGGCGTAGCCGGCCTGAGCCTCGTAGGCAGCGAGGGCGAGCCCGTCCGGCTCGAATTCCGGGATGAAGCGAGAGATCGCCTCCGGCTGGATGATCTCCGTCTCGACCCCGATGCGCTGCTGCATCCGTACGAACCGAGTCATCCCCTCGGCATCGGCCTTCGATACCGCGACGATCAAGCCATTGCGAACGTAATCCACGGGATGGCCGAGTTCGTCCTCCAGGCGGGGCCAGAGCTGCGCCGCCCGGTGCGCCAGCCGGACCATCGGCTCAGTCGAGTAATGGGAGCGAATGATGCCTCCCGAGGCGCCCGAGGATCCTGACCCGATCGCCCCCTTCTCGACCAGGACGACCTGCCTGCCGGCCCTGGCGAGGTGGTAGGCGACGCTTGCGCCGTGGACGCCTCCGCCGATGACCACGACCTCCGCTTCGTTGTTCATGGGTGCCCTCCGCTGTCGTTTGGGGGCAAGTCTACGCGATGGCGCCGGGCGAAACCATCCGGCGCGAAGAGTATTCGCGGAGCGCGGCAACGGCCCGGGCTGTGGGGATCCGCGGCAGGGCAGCGGCCTGCAACTGCCGGCGGGGGACCGCCTCTCCTCTATCCGCCTGATTCGAGGATCCTATCCGCGCCCGATCCATCTTGAGGTCCCAGGGTTAGACTTAAGCTTAAGATGGCGTGGGTGCGGATCTGCGGGCATGGTGGTCTCGCCGGAGGGGACAACCGGCAGGGTCGGGCCCCCGGCGTCCGCAACGTCTCCCCAGCCTCCAGGCCAGGATCACGCTCGGCGTGGCCCTCGCGACCACGATCATGCTCGCCGCGTTCGGGTACATGGTGAGCTGGGCGATTCGCGAAAGCACCGCCACCGTGCTTCGCATCGCCAGCAGGTTGCCGAGATCGTGGCCGTGAGAATTGCGGAGGGGCTCTCGGGAGATCGGCGGGATCTCGAGGACCTAAGCTGGGAGCTCTCCAGGACGCCGCCCGCCCGACGGATGATGGTTCTCGGGGAGGCCGGCGAGGCACGGCGATTTTCAGGACTCGCGCTCCTCACCCCTAGCGGGGCGGTCGCCTGGTCGAGGCCATCGTCGTTCGCGAGCAGCGTTTTCGCATTTCCTCTTCCTCTGCATGCGGGTCCGAGGACCAACCGCGTCTTTTGCCTCCTCTCGCTGCTCTCCCCGGCGCACATCTGATGGCATTCGTGCTGTTCGTCCCGGGGATGGACCACTGGCTTGTGGGGGCGGTGAACTTCGCGCAGGGGGAGTTCCTCAACACTCTACGCGGGAGCGGCGGCGTGCCGCTGGACTTCGAGGTGGTCGATGACCGGGGTATGGTGCTGATTTCCTCGGATCCGACCGCACTCGGCCGGCTCACCGAGCATATGCCGGTCGTTGCCTCCCTCATCGTGCAGAGTCACGCCGGCATCGTGCCGCACAATGTCGTCTCGCATCCCCACTACGTGGCGTACACGCCGCTGCCGGGCTACCCGGGATGGGGCGTGAACGTCGAACAGCCGAGAGATGTTGTACTCACGCTGCCGCATGAGCTCCAGCGCCGGATGCTGTTGTTCGGGTTCGTGATCGTCACCGGGATGTCGCTGCTGGCCTTCTTGGACGTGCGGAGCGTCATCCAGCCACTCACGCGCCTCCGCGATGCGGCGGAGCGGATCGCCGACGGCAACCTCGACCACCCAGTGCGCGTGACCGCAAAGATGAAGTCGGCACACTCGCCCGGACCTTTGAGACGATGCGGACCGCCCTCAAGGCGTCGCGGGAGGAAATCGCGACGTGGAACCGTCAGCTGGAGGACCGCGTCGCCGACCGGACCCGAGAGATCTCGGCGATGGCCGCGGAGAATGCCGGCCTGTTTGCCCTGGCCAGGCGGGCGGAGCGCAATCTGGCGTCCACGGTCGATCTGCTGAGCGACGGGCTGCTCACCCTCAGTCTGGATCGGCATGTTCTGTCCCTGAACCCCGCGGCCGAGCGTCTGCTCGGGTGGACCAGCGAGGAAGCGCGGGGGGTCATGTGTACCGAGTTCCTGACCTGCTCCGATTGTCCGAGCGGCCACCCCGACGCGCCGTGCCCAAGACCATCTATGCCAAGGCGGGTGTCCCGGTTCGGCTCAAGATCACCTCCGAGGACGTCGTGCACGGGTTCGCCATCGACGGTCTCCCCGTGAAGATTACCGAGCTCATTCCGGGGAAGACCGAGTACGTCACATTTACGCCGGCGACACCGGGGACCTATTACTACCACTGCACCACATACTGTGGTCTGTCCCACGCGATGATGTTTGGGCAGATCATCGTGACCGCTCGGCGGTAGGGGAGTGGCGCGGGTCCGTTGGAAAAGGCGCCCGCATCACATCCAGGAGGAGGCGCAAAGCCATGGACGGATGCTCCGCGTGTGACAAGTGCGGCCTGAAGTCGGTCCATTACGAACTCGAGCGACGTGGGATCGTGCTGCGGTTTTGCGATACGTGCTACTGGGGAGAGGTGGGCGCGAACGAGCGTCCGGCGGATAGAGAGATGGAGGAAAGCGCGGCGGCGAGGTAGGATTGCCCCGGATTTTGCCCTGACTCGAGATTGCTGTGGGGAAGTTGGTCGACAGACGCGGAGGTGATCACGTGGCACAGGAGCACGGGATGATACGGGATCTGGCAAGAGGTTTGCGGTGGAAGCTGGCGGTGGGGCGAATCCGGGCAGCAAGCGTAAGTTGATGTTTCCAGGCTCAGCGGGTGAACCCGCTGGCTGTGATCGCCTCGGCGAGTCGGTCCACCTTCCCCCAAGCCTCCTCGGTCAGGATCTCCTCGGCCATCGGGAAGACGACTTCCTCTTCCTTGCGAAAGTGGTCTTCGCACGTGCCCTCTAGGTCCCGCGCCGCCTGGGCGGCTTTTGGCAGATTCGCTGCGGCGCCCGTCGACGCGGCTCCCAGGGCGTGCTCGAGGTCGTGTAGGTGGCGGCGGACTTCGTCGTGCTCTTCTTTGAACGGGGTGAGGGCGATCCCGCCTCGTTCGAGCAGCTCAGGTTCGAGCACGCTGAACACGGCGTCGTCCTCGAGCGAGGCATGAAGGTCCAACTCCTGCTTGAGGGTGGCGAGACCGCGGCGAATCACGGCCGCCCCTTCAGCCGACGCCGGCGTCTTACTGGCGAGCGCGGCAGCGATCGCGTGAATCCGGGCCAGCAGGCCGGGATGCTCCGCCACGAGTCGCTGCGTCAGCCGCTCCGTCACGGCAGTCCCTCCGGGTCCAGGGCAGATACAATCATGATACGATCCGAGAACGAATCAGGCAATCGGCCGTTCGCATCGTTTTTCTCCGACAAACGCACCGGGGGAGGATTCCACACCCGGCATCCCGAACGCCCGCCCATCGTGGGGCGATCGTCTCCGGGAGAGAGAGAGGGCAGCGGGCAGCACCGGGTCGCCGCGACAGCGATGGTCCCCGACCTCCTCGACCTGTTCACCCGCACTGCCGACGGCGTCATGGCCGTGGATCCGGCTTGCCGGGTGATTCTCTGGAATCGCGCCGCCGAATCGATTCTCGGGTATACGGCGACCGAGGTGCTGGGTCGAGCCTGTCACGAGGTGATGCAGGGGCGCGATGAACCCGGGAACCTGTTCTGTCACCCCCACTGCTCCGTGTTGACGATGGCGCGTCACGACGAGGCCGCGCAGGCCTACGACATCGCCACGCGGGGCAAGGACGGCGCGGAGCGGTGGTTAAATGTGAGCACGGTACTGGTCCCGACGCGGGGCGGCAACATCGTGGTCCACCTGTTCCGGGACGTGACGGGGGCGCGGAGGGCGTTTCGCGCCGTGCCGGCCGGGGCGGAGCCCCCGCCGCCTGCCGCCTCGACTCCCGACCCTACGGCCGGGCACCTCACAGGGCGCGAGCAGGAGGTCCTGCGGCTGATGGCCCGTGGCGAGGGGACCCAGACCATCGCCCGCCGGCTGTTCATCAGCACCGCGACCGTGCGCAATCATACGCAGAATATCCTCACGAAGCTCGGCGTGCACAGCCGCCTCGAGGCCGTCGCTCTGGCCTTTCGCCGTCACCTCATCTAGCCTCCCCCCGGCTGGGCCGGAACCTCTGCGCCCGGGCAGTTGCGGGTAGTCCATCTGCGCTAAGTAAATAAGCCAGCCGCATCATTTCCTTCGCCGCTTTGCCGGGGTACGGTATGGGCAAGGTTTTCAAGCGAGCGCTCGACCGGGAGCCCCCTATGGAATATGACGCGCGGCGCGAGGCGATCCTGAAGACGGCGGCGGCGTTGTTCGCGTCGCGGGGGTTCGAACGGACGTCGATCCGGGACGTCGCCCGGGCTGCCGGGATGAGCGTGGCAGGACTGTACTATTACGTGCGGAGCAAGGAAGAGCTGCTCTACCGCATCTGCGACCGCCGGTTCTCCATGCTGCTCGACTCACTGGACCAGGAGCTTGCGCACACCCTCGATCCCGGAGAGCGCATCCACGTGCTGATCCGCAACCACCTCGACCACTTCCTCCGAGACATGAACGAGATCAAGGTGATCACCCGTGAACTGGGATCCCTGCGGGGGCCCCACGCGGTCAAGATCGCCGCGCTGCGCCGCCGATACTACGCGGTCTGCCGCGACGTCCTGGCGGGGTTCGGGGCGAGCGGCGTGCCGGCGCGACTCGCGGCGATGAGCCTGTTCGGCATGGTCAACTGGGTGCAGATGTGGTACCGCCCCGAGGTCGACGGCGGGGTCGACCGCCTGGCCGATGGCATGACTCGGATCTTCCTCCACGGCTACGGGACGTCACAGGCGGGGGAGCGCCAATGGACGGGAACGACGGCCGCGTCACGCTGACCCGGCACGGGCGCGCGGCCCGGCTCGTCCTCGACCGGCCGCCGCTCAACATCCTCACGCTGGGAATGCTTCACGAGCTCGCCGCCGCGTGCGAGGTGCTTGCGGGCGACCCGGAGGTCACCGTCGTCACGCTGGCCTCGGCCGGCCCGCGGGCGTTCTGCGTCGGAGTCGACGTCGCGGCGCACGCGCCGGACCGCGCGGCGCCGATGCTGGCGGCGTTTCAGACGATGGCCGAGCGGATGCTGGCCCTCGATCAGGTCGTGATCGCTGCCGTGCAGGGGCCGGCGCTCGGTGGCGGCTGGGAGCTCGCGCTGCTCTGCGACCTGGTCGTGGCCGCCGAGGGTGCGACGTTTGGGGTCCCGGAGGTGAAGCTCGCCGCGCTTCCGCCGCTGGCCGCGGCCGCGCTGCCCCGGCTCGTCGGCACAGCCCGGGCGCTGGACCTCGTGCTAACGGGCCGGCCCGTCTCCGCGGAAGAGGCGCTGCGGTGGGGGCTCGTGGCGCGGGTCGTCCCCGCGGTCGACCTGGGCCGGGCCACCGATGAGCTGGCCGCCGCCCTGCTCGCCCACAGCGGGGTGGCCGTCCGGCTCGCGAAGCGCGCGGTTGCGGCCCCCGGGCGGGACGCCGTGGCCCGGGCGTTGCGGGAGGCCACGGCACTGTATCGGACCGAACTGCTCCCGACCACGGACGCGGCCGAGGGCATCGCCGCGTTTATGGCAAAGCGTCCGCCGGCCTGGAAGCACGCCTAGGGAGGGAGAGGATGGCACCGGCACAGGAACTGGCGGCGCTCCTCGATGAGTGCCGGGTGCTGGTCGAGGACCCAGAATTCCCCGCCGTCCGGCGGTGGCAGGAAGCTCACCCCGGCGGCAAGGTGCTGGGCCATTTCCAGGTGTACTTCCCGGAGGAGATCGCCCACGCCGCCGGCATGCTGCCGGTCAAGATCCTAGGCGCCGGCAGCGGCGTGCAGATTCGCAAAGCCGACGCGCGCATCGCCGCGTTCGTATGCTCGATCATCCGCAGTTCGCTCGAGCTCGCACTTACCGGCCGCCTCGACTTCCTCTCGATGTTTGTGATCCCGCCGATCTGCGATGCCGCCCGGAACGCGTGCGGCGTCTGGGTGCGCAACCTGCCATCCCTCACCACCCAGGTGCTCTACCTCCCGCAAAACGCGACCTCGCCCGCCGCCGCCGCGTACGCTCGGGACGAGTACCACCGCATCGCCACAATCATCGAGGGGCTAACGGGGGAGGCGATCACGGACGACCGCCTGCGCGCCAGCATCGCCCTCTACAACGAGAACCGACGCCTGCTGCGCGAGGTCTATCGGGTGAAGCGGGACACTCCCTGGCTCCTCTCGGGGGTGGAAGCATACACGTTGACCCGGGCCGGGGGCGTGATGCCGCGCGAGGACCACAACGCGCTGCTGCACCGCGCCCTCGAGCTCGTGCCGCACCGCCAGGCGAAGCGCCAGGACAAGATCCGGGTGGTCTTCGAAGGTGGGTACTGCGAGCAGCCGCCTGTGGACATGCTCACCGTCATCCAGGACGCCTGCTACATCGTGGACGATGACCTCCTGATCGGGCTGCGCTGGCACCTCGACGATGTGCCGGCGGGCGAGGACCCCCTCGCCGACCTGGCCCGGGCGTACCTGGAAGGGTCGAGCTACAGCCCGGTGCAGCACGACCCCCGGAAACCCAAGTCGCAGATGCTGGTGCGCCGCATTCGGGAGGCCCGCGCCGATGCGGCGATCGTCGCCGCGCCAAAGATGTGCGAGCCCGGCCTCGAGGAGCAGGTCAACCACATTCGCGCGCTGGAGGAGGCGGGGATCCCGCACCTCGTGATGGAGTTCGAGGAGAAGATGACCGTCTTCGAGCAGATGCGGATGGAAGTCGAGACGTTCGCCGAGTCGTTGCTCTTCGACTTCGCCTGAGGGAGGACGCCGATGGCCGTTCGCGGCTCCACGGAACGAGGACCGGCGACCGATCACCCGGCCGGCGCGTCCGGCCAGGGCGGGGCCATCCGCCGCGAGGGGCGGCGGCTGATGGATCTGTGGTGGCAGGAGATGACGGCCGCGGACGAGACCGGGCGCCCGGCGGCGTACGTCTTCGTGATGGGCTCGCTCTGCGAGCTCCTCCGGGTTTTCGACGTGGTGCTCAACGCGCCGGAGATCACCTCGCTGCAGACCGCGATTCGCGGACACTCGCTGACATACATCCAGGCCGCGGAGGACTACGGCTACTCGCCGGACATCTGCGGCTACGTGAAGGCCGACGTCGGACTGCAACTGAAGGGGCGGACGCACCCCCATGGGAAAGTCCCGCCGCCTGGCCTCGCCGTCGCCACGAACATGTGCAATACCTATATCAAGTGGGCCGAGATCTGGGAGCAGCTGTACCACTGCCCGGTCTTCGTGCTCGACCTGCCCGCCTGGCGGGGTACCGGCGCCGACCTCCGCCGGGACGGCGAGGCGTTCCAGAACGATCGCCGCTACGTCGAGCGGCAGCTGGGGGACCTCATCGCCCTCTGCGAGCGGGTGACGGGCAAAGCCTTCGACATCGACAGGCTACGCGAGGCGATGGCGGAGGTGAACCGCCTCGCCGCGTGCTACCAGGAGGTGGTCGCGCTCAACCGCACCCGCCCCGCGCCGTTCAGCGCCATCCGCGAGGGCATCGTGTTCCAGGGGATTTCCAACCTCTATCGCGGCTCCCCGGAGGGGCCTCGCTTCTTCGAGGCCGCCCGGGAAGAACTCGAGGAGCGCGTGCGCCGAGGGCAAGGGACGGTGCCGGCGGAGAAGTTCCGGCTGATGCTCGGCGGGACGACCTGCTACGCGGCCTTCAAGCGGTTCGCGGAGCTGTTTGAGGAGTGGGGCGGGACCTTCGTGCACAGCACGTACATGGTCTTCGCCGGCGGAGGGTTCCCCCCGGGGTTTGGCTACGACCTCGCCCACCCGATCGAGAGCCTGGCCGAGGAGCTCCTGCTCTCCGCCTGGCGGGGCTTCAGCACGCCGATGTTCTACGCGCAGGACTGGCTGGCCGAAACCGCGCAGGAGTGGTCGGTCGACGGCATCTGCTTCCACGGCGTGAAATCCTGCCGCACCACGTCCACGGGCCTCCCGGATGTGCGGGAATGGCTGCGGACGCACAACGACATCCCGGGTCTGTTCATCCAGTCCGATCTGGTGGACCCGCGGCTCTGGTCGGATGCACAGCTGAAGAACCGCGTCGACGCGTTCATTGAGTCGCTCGCCGGCCGCAAGGCCGCGGCGGGGGCGGGGAGGTGAGGGGGATGTTCGGCGGCGGCGTCGACGTCGGGTCGACTCAGACGAAGGCCGTGATCCTGGACGGCGAGCGGCGGGTGCGGGGGCGCGGGCTGGTCGATACCGGCGCCCGCCTCACCGACGCGGCGATCGCCGCGTTCCACCAGGCGCTCCAGGCCGCGAATGTCCTAGAGGCGGACGTGGGCTGCGTCATCGGGACGGGCTACGGCCGGTTCCGGGTCGAGTTCGGACACGCGCAGGTCACCGAGATCTCCTGCCACGCCCGTGGGGCGGTGTACCTCTTTCCGCAAACGCGCAGCGTGCTCGACATCGGCGGCCAAGACACCAAGGCGATCAGCGTGGCCGGCACGGGGCAGGTGCTGGACTTCTGCATGAACGATAAGTGCTCGGCGGGGACGGGGCGGTTCTTGGGCGCCGCGTCGCAGGCGCTCGAGATCCCGCTGGGGGACCTTGGGCCGCTCGCGCTCACCGCCAAGCACCCCGTCACGATGACGACGACCTGCACGGTCTTTGCCGAGTCGGAGATCCTGGGCTGGCTGGCCCGGGGCCGAAAGACCGAGGACGTGCTGATGGGCGTGCACGTGGCGATCGCCTCCCGCAGCCTGTCGCTGCTGCGCCGGGTCGGCGTGGAGCCCGAGATCACGTTCACCGGGGGCGTGGCCCGCAACACCGCGATGGTCAAGCTCATCGAGGAGCTGACCGGCGCCCCGGTCAACGTCAGCGAGGAATCCCATTACTGCGGCGCGGTCGGCGCCGCGCTGCACGCGCTCGACCGCGTCGCCGCACAGGCCGGCGTCGCCGCAGGGGGGGGGCTGTGAGCCTGACCCTCGGCCTCGACCTTGGCTCCACCCACACGAAGGCCGTGATCGCCGATTCCGCGGGACGGATCCTCGGGCGGGTCACCTTCCACAGCGGGTATAACTTCGCGAAGGCGGCGGCGCGGGCGCTGCACGACGTCCTGGAGACGGCCCGGATCCCGCAGGCGGAGATCGGCTACATCGCCGCGACCGGGTACGGCCGGTACATGGCCCCGTTCCGCGATCTGTCGATCACCGAGCTGACGTGTCACGCGCGCGCGCTGTCCTGGCTGTTCCCCGGGGTCCGCACACTGCTGGACATCGGCGGGCAGACCGTGAAGGCGATCCGCCTGGACGCCCGCGGCCGCGTCAAGGCGTTCCGGCTCAACGACAAATGTGCCGCGGGCAGCGGCGCGTTCCTGGAAAAGACGATGCGCTACCTGGGCTACGCGGCGGCCGACATCCCCACCTTGTCCGCAGCCGCGACCGACCCCGCGACGATCTCGAGCGTCTGCGCGGTGTTCGCCGAGTCGGAGGTGATCAACCACCTGACCGCCGGCCGCAGCGCCGAGGACGTGTGCGCGGGCGCCGTGGTCGCGTTGGCGGAGCGGGCGGGCCAGGTGTTCAAGCGCGTGAAGCCGGAACCCGAGTACGGGCTGAGCGGCGGCCTCACCCGGGTACCGCTGATGCGCTGGGCCCTGGAGACTTCTCTGAAGTGCGAGTTTCATGTGGCGCCGGATGACCTGGGAGTTTACGCGGGCGCCCTGGGCGCGGCGCTGCTGGCCCACGAGCGACTTTGCAAACTGGCCCGACAACAAACGGCCTGAAGCGGGAAGGACAACTGCCCCATGAGGGAGGGAGCGTCATGAGCGTGATCCAGGAGACGGTCGGCACCCCGGTTCAGCCGCGGGCGCCGGAGAGCTTTCAATTCCAGGACATCCTCTACGAGAAGCAGGGCTGGGTGGCCCGCGTGACGGTCAATCGACCGCACGTCTACAACGCCTATCGCACCCAGACCCTGGTCGAGCTACGGGAGGCGTTTCGCGACGCATCGTACGACGACGGCGTGGCGGTGCTCGTGCTCACCGGCGCCGGCGAGAAGGCATTCTGCACGGGCGGCGACGTGACCGAGTACGCGACGCAGTACACCCAGCGGCCCCGCGACTACTGGAAGTACATGAGCGTGTTCGTGGAATGCCACGACCTGCTGCGGAACCTCGGCAAGCCGACGATCGCCCGGCTCAATGGGATCGTCGCCGGCGGCGGCAACGAGTTCAACATGGCCTGCGATCTCGCGGTGGCGGTCGAAGGGATCACGATCCGCCAGGTGGGCACGCGGGTGGGCAGCGTGGCCGCGGGCGGGGCGACCCAGTGGTTGCCGATCATGATCGGCGATCGGCGGGCGCGCGAGATGCTGCTGACGTGCGATCCGATCGATGCCCGGCAGGCGCTGGAGTGGGGACTCGTCAATCGCGTGGTCCCCCGCGAGCAACTCGACACGGCCGTCGACGAGCTCTGCCAGAAGCTGATCGACAAGTTCCCAGAGTGCACGCGGTATACGCTCCAGCAGGCGAACTTCTGGAAGGATTTCGCCTGGTCGATGACCGTCGGCCACGCCCGCGACTGGCTGAGCCTGCACTTTGCCACCCGCGAGCCGTGGGAGGGGATGTCGGCGTTCGTCGACAAGCGACCGCCCAGCTATCGGGACGTGCGCGAGGACGCGCGCGACGGCGGGCCAGCCGAGTTCATCTGGGGGCCGCCGGCCCGGACGTGCCCTTCGTGTGGCGCCCGGGGGCTTCCGGCCAACATGGCCTACTGCGGCCGCTGCGGGCAGCGGCTGTCGCCGTAAGGGGGGTGCGAACGTGACGCGTCATGACCAGGTAGCCGTCGTCACCGGCGGCGCGAGCGGGATCGGGAAGGCGGTGTGCCTCGCCCTCGCGGGGGAGGGTGCCCGGGTGGCGGTTGCGGATCGGGACGGGGAGGGTGCGGAGGCCGTGGCGGGCGCTGTGACCGCCGCGGGAGGAGATGGCCTCCCGGTGCGGATGGACGTGACCAGCCGGGCAAGTGTCGACGAGGGGCTGCGACAGGTGCTGGCCCACTGGGAGCGGATCGATGTCCTGGCGAACGTCGCGGGATGGGACCGCATCGTCCCGTTCGCCGATACGACGGAGGAGTTCTGGGACCGGGTGATCGCGATCAACTTTCGGGGCGTCCTGGCCACGTCGCACGCGGTTCTCCCCCACATGGTTGAGCAGCGCCGCGGGCTCATCGTGAACGTGAGCTCCGAGGCCGGCCGGGCGGGGTCATCCGGCGAGGCGGTGTACTCCGGCGCAAAAGGCGCTGTGATCGCGTTCAGCAAGGCGCTCGCCCGGGAGGTGGCGCGCCACGGCATCCGGGTGAACGTCGTTGCGCCCGGCCTGACGGACACCCCGCTCCTTCAGGGGCTGATCGCGGATGGCAACGAGAAGCTCGTCTCGGCGATCATCAAAGCGACCCCCTTGGCACGCCTGGCCAGAGCTGAGGAGGTGGCTGACGCTGTGCTCTTCCTTGCGTCCGAACGGGCGTCCTTCATCACGGGCCAGACGTTGAGCGTCGGTGGAGGGCTCACCATGGTCTGAGGGCGCGAGAGGCCGCTGGTTGTCGAGGAGCCCGGCCGGACCGCCCGCGAGGGGCAGCGGCACGATGGCCTCCTCCACGACCGGTAACCCCGGGCGCGTGGATGGCGCGACCGGGCCCTCACCCGGTAGTGCCTGGGTATGTCTGCATCCGATCTGATCATTCATCAAGTCACGTTGCCGGTGCCGTTTCCCCTCAAGACGGCCAACGTGTACCTTGTCGGTACCGGAGCGGGGACGATTCTCATCGACACCGCCTTCTACAGCCCCGACGCCTGGGCGGCGTTGCGGGGGGAGGTGGCCGTCTTTACCGCTGTCCATGGCCAGCTCGGCGCGATCGTGCTGACCCACCATCATCCGGACCACATCGGGATGGCCGGCCGCTTGCAGGAGCATTACGGGGTCCCTGTGCTGGCGTCTCCCGGGGAGGCCGAGCTGGTCGGGCGGGTCTGGGGCCCGGATGCGGATGGGGGTGGTACGGAATTCTATAAGGCGCACGGGATGCCCGCGGCCGCCCTCCGCAGTATCACGCGGGAACTCGACGATCTGCTCGCGGCCCTGGCGCCGCTGCCGCTTGTCGACTGGATTCCCACCAACTGCCTGCTGGCGCTGGCCGGGGCCGAGTTCGTTCCCGTGCTCACCCCGGGACACTCGCCCGCCCACCTCTGCCTCTTCCATCCCCCCTCGGCCACCCTGTTCGTCGGTGACCACCTCCTGCCGCGGATCACCCCGAACATCGGCTGGTACCCGTACTCCGGCCCCGATCCGCTTCGCGATTTTCTCAGTGCGCTGGACGCGATCGAGCACTTGCCCGTTCGAGAGGCCTACCCGGGGCACGGGGCGCCGATCCTCGATATCCGGGCACGGATCGCTGGTCTGCGCGCCCATCACGCTGAGCGCTTGAGGGCCGTGCGCGCGCTTCTCGACGGAACCGCCCTTACCGGATACCAGGTCGCCGAGGGGCTCTTCGGCGCCGGGCTGCCTCCCCAGCAGGCCCGCCTGGCGGTGGTGGAGATGCTCGCTCACCTCGAACACCTGCGGCAGCGGGGCGATGTGGCGATCACATGGCGGCATGCCAGAGCGGCCTACCGTGCGCGGTGACAGCGAGCGCCTCCTCCTCGGCGCCGCGGGGGGAAACTCGTCACTCCTCCGTCATCATACCCGCGTGTCCTCACGGGGCGAAGATGGGGCTCGACCCTGCCTCGATCGGTTCAGTGAGGGGCGGACAAACGCGCCCGCTCCGCTCACGAAGATATCGGTATCACCTACCGCTTCCCAAGGCTTAGCCGGGACGGTGCGCTACTGTGTTTCGAACGCCTGCATCACCTCAGTCGCGAACACCTCCATGTCTGCCAAGAGCTCGTCCATCTTGTCAACAACAAACACAATGCCGAGGTGCGATGCACCGATTGCTTGGAAGCTCTTGATCTGCTCCACAATCTCAGGTGGGGTGCCGAGTAGATTGCTCGCTCGATAGTTCGCCAATACATCCTCGTCCGTGCGACGACTCTCTACCGCTGTTCTTCGGAGATGCTGGGAACTCAATGCCCGTTTCTCTGCGTCCCGTTGGCTGGTGCCAAATGTCAACCACGTCTGAACGTGCAGACTGAGCAGGCTTGCATCCCGACCACTGGCCTCCGCAGTTTCTCTCACTTCAGCCCATGCGCGGCGTGTTTGTTCCGGCGAAAGCCCGGCAACGATCAACCCATCGCCGAGACGTCCGACGCGCTGCAGGCCAACGGGCGTATTCGCAGCGATATAGATGGGAAATGGGCTCTGCGCCGGTTGGGGGGCTAATTCGACCCCTGTGAAATGCACGTAGCGTCCTTTGAAGCTTGCCGGGTTGGCGTTGAAAAGGAGACGAAGACCCTGAATGCCCTCTTCGACCCACGTCCCCCGATGCGCGCCTTTGAGCCCGGGGTGGACAGCCTCAAATTCTTCCCGGTTCGAGCCCAGGCCCACGCCGAGCATCACGCGTCCACCGCTCAACGTATCCAGCGTCGCTACCTGCTTGGCCAGGAGCACGGCTTCGCGCTGGGGAAGAACGATTGTACTTAACATAAACCGCAGCCTATCGGTGATGTTCACGAGGCTCGCATAGGTGACGAGGGGTTCGTAGTAGTTCGGTGTACTAGCCTGCGTCAGTCGGATGCCTTGGCGGGTCGTCAAGTGATCATTGGACCAAATCGAGTAGTAGCCGAGGTGCTCCGCACGGCGTGCGAACGCGGCGAGTTCTCGGACGCGCACAAATCCAACCGGATACGCCGTTCCTTCCCGGCAGCCGGGAAATCCCGCGCCGAAACGCATCGTCATCCGCCACCTCTCACGTAATCACCGCGTCGGGCTCTCCGGGTTTTCTTCACCGGGACGCTCACGGTCCTCCTACTGCTGTCCCCACGGCTTAGCCCGTGCTTTCGGCTGAGCCGACAAGGAGCGGTCTCGCCCGGCGGCATGGGATCACTTGGGGGCGTGCTTTTGCGCGGCCACAGGGTTGAGGAGGGAGCTGGATCACCCTCAACGAACACGAAAATGCCGGTGGACTGAAGGTTGCGTTATATTTCTTCCGCTCCCAAGGATCACCTCGACGGTCGGCGCGTCGGATTCGTTGCCGGGGCGAACCAAGTGTGGCGAGGTGCGAATGACGTATTGCCTGTTTGCAGCTGGCAGGCTGAGGCGTGTCCCGCGTCAGGCCTCGGTGGGCTCCGCGATGCCGAATCGCAAGGTCGATTCGAACCGCCCCCACCCCGGCCCGTTCGTGGGTCTGAGTTCGGGCAGCACGTCGAATATTGGTGGGCGTAGGGCTGATCCGGCCGGTTTCTGGAGGCCAACAGTGGAGGGCGACCAATGAAGAGAATCGGTGTGGAGTTGGACGGCGTCACCGTGACCGCCGTCCTTTTTGAAGACAAAGCCCCCGTGACCGTTGCGAAATTCTGGGAATGTCTGCCGTACGAGGACCGGGTCACACACGGGAAGTGGTCCGGAGATATGTTCCACACCAATACCGACTTCGCGTTCGAACTCGACGTCTCGAAGTGGGCGTTTGGCATGGAGAACCCCGTCGGGTACCAGGCGCCTGGGGATATTGTCTTCCTGCCGGTGGCCAAAGAGATTGCCATTGCCTATGGCGGCGCGCGGTTCTCGTGGGTGACCGGGCCGATGATGGTCTCCGCGATCGGCCGCATCGAGGGCGATCTGACAGAATTCGCCAAGAAGGCCGACCGATTGCAGTGGGAAGGGGCGAAGCGCATCGTTCTGCGACGGCTGTAGGGGACGGCGTTGGATCAAGAAGTGGGAGGCGAACATGAAGCGAGTCGTCGTGGAGTTTGACGGAAAGGCTTTTGATGCCGTGTTGTTCGATGATCAAGCGCCGATCATCTGCAACAACATCTGGAATGCCCTTCCGTTGGAGGGTCCGGCCACGAATACCAAATGGAGCGGCGATATGCTGCGCCTCTGGGTGCAGATTCCGGAGCCGCCGGAGCGCGAGAATATGTCGCAGTTGCAAAACCCAGGGGACATCATCTTCCTGCACAAGTGGAACGGGCTCCGCTTCGTGTACGGTCAGGCACGGATGCAGGGGCCAAACGGGGCGCATCCGACTCCGCTGGTGGGCCGCATGCTCGGCGGGGTCGAGGAGCTGGCCGCTCTGGGCAGCCGCGTTGAGTGGGAAGGCGCCGCGCGGATCCGGGTTCGGCGGGCCTGAGGGGCGAACCGGGCGCGAGCCGGATATGGCCTCGTGGGCGGCCACCGTCAAGGAGGGGCTCGCGCAGGTCCAGAGCCGCGGCGGCCAGCTGATCGGCCCGGGCGACGCCCGGCGCCGCATCGCGTTGGGCGAGGCCGTGGAGATCGTCCGGGACGGTCTGCTCTGGGAGGCGTCGGGGAGAATCGTGATTCCGCCGGCCCGCCGCGCTGTCTTGCGGGTGCCGCTGCCGGACGGCGAGGCTGGGGTGACGTCGATCTCGAAGTGCTGCGTCATTTCGGAGTTGGACGTCGTCGGCTATCGCTTCCTTGGTTCGATCCTCGGCGACGACCCGGTGCGCTATTTGCATATCGCCAGCCTGTCGCGCCGCACGCTCTTGGCCACGATCGATGAGCACCTGACATACCTTCTCCGCATCGCGGCGCTGGCGGTCGTGGCCGCGGCGCACACCGTGGCCGCCCCGAGGCCGACGGTCGGCGTCGTCGGCGCGGGGCGACTGGCGCGGGCCGTGGTTGAGGCGTTGATCGAAGCCGGGCGGGCCGGGGAGGTCGTCGTGACGTCGAGGCATCCCGCATCTCGTGAGCAGCTCGTGCGAGCGCTCGCCACCGCCGGATTCGCGCGCGCGCACGCCGTGGATAGCGTGCGTGAGGTGGCCGGCCGAGCCGACTTTCTCGTGACCGCGACAAACGCCATGGCTCCCGTGCTGTCGCCGGAGTGGATCAAGCCCGGGGCGACGGTCTATGGATTGGGCGCGGGGGAGGAGCTGCCGCCCGCTCTGTTCATGCGCGCGGAGCGCGGGAGCGTGCGGCTCGTCGTGTCGAACTGGGCGGAGTGCGCCGAGCGCTCCGACTTCCGCGGTCTGATCGCAGACGGCCGGGTCAGCAAAGCGGATGTCGACGCGGAGCTGTGGGAGATCGTCGGGGGGAGGGTGCCCGCCCGGCTGCGGGCGGATGACACCGTGTGCCTGCGGGCCCCCGGAAGTGTCGGATTGGACGTTCTGCTGGGGGCGTGGATCTGTGCGCGGCACGCATCGGAGACACGAGCCGCTGTCGACCGAGGAGGGGTGGGGAATGCGTGAGGGACCGGGCCGAGCGCGGCACACCTTGACTCGCCGCGGCTTCCTGGCCGCCGCCGCGGGGATCGTGAGTGCGGCGAGGCTGTTGGCGCCCCGGGGGGCCTCGGCGCAGGCGAAGGGGACGCTCCGCATCGCCCGGGGCGCCAACGCCAGGAGCCTGGACCCGCACATCAACGCCCGACTGTACGACCGCGTCGTGCTGTACACGTTGTACGAACCGCTGATCGACGCGGACAGTCAGGGGAATTTCTTCCCGGTACTGGCCCGGTCGTGGGAGATCGGATCGACGGGACGCGTCGTGACGTTCCACCTGCGGCCCGGGGTGGTCTTCCACGACGGGACGCCGTTTACGGCGGAGGTGGTGAAGTACAACATCGAGCGGATTCTGGACCCGGCAACCGGCTCGGAGCACCGCGTGCGATTCGAAGGAATCATCCAAGGCGTTCGGGCGGTGGATTCCACCACCGCCCAGCTCTACCTGACGCGACCGTACCCACCGCTGTTTTCGGAGCTGATGGACCGGCCGGGACTGATGGTCTCGCCGGCGGCGGTGAAGAAGTACGGGAAGGACTTTGCCCGGAACCCGGTCGGGACGGGGCCCTTCAAGTTCGTGGAGTGGATCCAGGGGAATCGGGTGGTGGTGCAGCGGTACCCCCAATATTGGAACGCGCAGGCGATCCGGTCGGAGAGTATGATCTTCCTGGAGTTTCCGGAACCCGCGGTGGCGGACGCGCAGCTGCGCGGGGGGCAGGTCGATGTCGTGACGCTCGAGGGGTTGCCGGCGGAGGATATCTTGGCGTTCCAGAAGGACACCGCCTACCGGGTGATCCCGAGCCCGGCGTATGCGTGGGCGGCGATTGAGATGAAGGTGGACGTGCCCCCGTTCGACAACCGGGACCTGCGGCAGGCGATCATGTACGCGATCGATCGGGAGCAGATCGTCAAAGTGATCTACCACGGACTGGGGAAGGCGACCGGCAAGTTCTTTCACGAGGGGTGGTGGGCGGACCCGAGTTACAACGGGCCGAAGTACAGACCGGAGATGGCCCGACAAAAGCTGAAGGCCTCGGGCTATCTGGACAAGCCGACCCCGCTCCTGCTGTATGTCCTGAATTCCACCGTGCCGCTCGGGGAGATGATCCAGGCGCAGATGCAGGCGATCGGCCTGGAGATCAATATCCGCCTCGTCAGCGAGCGCGACCAGTATCCGATGGTCCTCCGGGGGGAAATCCCCTTCTCCGTCCCATCAACCTGGACCCCACGCCCCGATCCCCACGGCCTCGCGTACATCTTGTGGGACTCCAAGGGCTACGCGGACAGTTCCCACTATTCGAACCCACAGGTCGATAAGCTGCTGGAGGATGCGTCGGCCACGTACGACAGGAAGGTGCGGACGAAGCTGTACCGGCAGGCCGAGCGGCTGATCGTCGACGATGCCTCGTACGTCTTCTACTATGCCAGCCCGGACTACGCGATCACAAGGCGGGACGTCCAGGGGTTCCGCTACGGCTTCGACCTGATCCCGCGCGTCGCCGGGGCCTGGGTGTAAGCGGTCGGCCGACCGGCCACGCCGGTCGTCGGAGACGCCCCGATGTGGCGCTACGTGCTGCGGAGAGTCATCATCTTGATCCCGACCGCGCTGGTGGTGACGCTCGGCATCTTCGTCCTGATGCGGACCGCGGTGGGGGGGGATCCGACGCTCTATCTGATGGGGCACGAGGCGACGCTTCAGCAGGCCGCGCAAGCGCGGGCGCGATTGGGTCTCGATCGACCGATCATCGTCCAGTACCTGGATTGGCTGCGCCGCTTGGGCTCGCTTGATCTCGGCCGGTCGTTCGAGTACCCGATGGACGTACGATCGGCGCTGGCGGGCCGGCTGCCGGCGACGCTGGAACTCACGCTGCTGGCGACGCTCCTGGCTCTGCTGACCGCGATCCCAGCCGGGGTCTTCACCGCGGTCGCCGGGTCCAGCCCGCTCGGGCGTGTGGCGACGGCGGCCACTATGGCCGGCATCTGCGTCCCGAACTTCTGGCTCGGGATGCTGCTCATCTACCTCTTCGGCGTAGAACTGGGTTGGCTGGCGAACAGCGCCTACGTTCCGTTCACCGAGAACTGGAGACAAAATATCGCGTCGATGCTGCTCCCGGCGGTCAGCCTGGCCGCGTACTACTCGGCGTCGTGGACCCGCTATCTCAGCTCGGCGCTTCTCGATGTCCTGCACAGCGATTACATCCGAGTGGCCCGCGCCAAGGGACTGATGGACCGGACCATCCTGTACAAGCACGCGCTGCGCAACGCGATCATCCCGCTGGTGACGGTCGTTGGTCAGAGCGTCCCGTATATGCTGGCGGGTGCGGTCATCGTGGAGGTGGTGTTCAGCCTCCCCGGGATTGGGCGGCTGTTCAGCGATGGAATCCAGTCGCGCGATTACCCGGTGGTCCAGGGGACCGTGCTGCTCGTGACGATCGCCGTCGTGTTGAGCAGCCTGGTCGTCGACCTCGCGTACGGCGTGCTCGATCCCCGCATCAAGTACGACTGACCGCTTCCGGATGGCGATGGTGCTGCAGCGGCTTGCGCGACAACTCACCACTCCGAGCGGCGAGATTTTGGGGGTAGCGGTCTTCCTCCTGGTCGCTGCGGCGGCCTTCCCACGGCTGCTGAGCCCGTACGATCCGATCCAGATCCAGGGAACCCTCAGCATGCGGGCGCCCACCTGGGGTCACACCCTGGGCACCGATCTGCTCGGCAAAGATGTGCTGAGCCAGATCATCTACGGCACGCGGACGACCCTGCTGATCGGCGCGAGCGCTGTCTTGCTGAGCCTCGTTGCCGGGACCTTGATCGGGCTCGTCTCGGGATTCTGGGGCGGGAGCATGCTCGATGAGACCCTGATGCGGCTGATCGACGCGCTGTACATCTTCCCCGATCTCATTCTTGCACTGACGATCGTGGCGATCCTCGGCCCCGGGCGGATCGAGAGCGTGATCATTGCGCTCGCGATCGGGCACGTCGCGGCCTATGCGCGGCTCGTCAGGAGCCGAGTGCTCGCGCTGCGGGGAGCCGAATTCGTGGCCGCGGCCCGCAGCCTCGGTGCCTCGGCCAACCGGATTCTCGTCCGGCACATTTTGCCTCAAACCACCGACGTGCTCGTGGTGCGGTCGGTGATCGCGCTCTCGTCGGTCGTCCTCGGGGAGGCGGCACTCAGCTTCCTCGGTCTGGGTGTGCAGCCCCCGACGCCGAGCTGGGGTCGGATGCTGCGCGATGGTTTCCAATACCTCGCCACGGCGCCGTGGGTCGCCTTCTCCCCAGGATTCGCGATCTTTCTGACGGTGTTCCTCTTCAATCATGTCGGAGAGATGATCCGGGATGTGTTGGATCCGCACGCGTTGATGGCTCGGACGCCCTCCGCCGCCGCGCGGAGACCCCCGAATCCCACACGACCGATGGGGGACGCCACGCCGGTTCCCACGTCGAAGGAGTGAGCAATCCTTGTCTGTCGTGACCATCGCGGGCACGGGTGGAACCTTGGGCCTCCGGCGGTGCGTCGGGATCGCCGCGACACCCTTTCGGCGGGTTGCCGGCCGCCGCGTCCGCTCGTCGGACCTGCCCCTCCGTCGTGCCGCCGGCCCGCGCGGACCGCACGCGCCGGAGCGTGTTCGGGATGCTCCGCATGAAGGCGTCGCACCCGCTCCCTGCGGGCGGATGTTCGGGCCACTGGCGATGCAGCAAGCGCACACCGCGGCCCGGGCAGATCCCTTTCGCGGGCGACCCGCGTGCCCTGACCTCGATCAGAGGACTCCGGCTCCAGGCCGCCGCGCCGGCACTTTGCACGCCGGGAAAACGCGGGAGCTGCTCAAGGCGCCAAGCCGGGCCCCGCGGGCCCCTCCCGGGAGAGCGGGAACCGCCGTAGCAGAGCACCAATCAGGAGCACTTCTAGAACAATTGAGGAGGCGGAACAGTGACGCGGATCGAGATCGTGCTCGGCGACCAAGTGTTTCACGCTACGCTCTTTGCGGACACCGCGCCAAAAACCACTGCGGCGGTGCTGCGAGCCATGCCCTTCGAGGGCCGGGCCGTGCACGCCCAGCTCAGCGGGGAGATGTTCCGGATGTTCGAGCATGCTCCCATCGCCGTCGACGAAACGGAGAATCGCGAGTCGTTTCAGCATCCAGGTGAGATTGTCTACTACCCGCCGATCAAGGAAATCGCGATCGCGTACGGCGGAGCACGGTTCCGGGGCACGGCGGGGTTCCTGTACTTGACCCCGCTCGGGATGATCGACGCGGAGGAGATCCCCCAACTCGCGAAGGTGGCCGATCGGCTGCAGTGGGACGGCGCGAAGCGGATTCAGTTTCGCCGGGCGGAAGGCAAGGAGGCATCCGCCGGCGCCTCCCGCGCACAGCCGGGTGGGGGAATCAAGCGTCAGATCGAGCTGGACCTGGACGGGGTGAGCGCGGTGGCGCACCTCCTCGATGAGACCGCACCCCAAACGACGCGCGCGCTCTGGGATGCGCTCACGCTCACCGGCTCGGTCACGAACACCAAATGGAGCGGCCAGATGCTGCGCTTCTGGGGAAAAGAGGGAGCCCTCGGCGAGACACCGATCCGGTTGACGGCGCCGGAGAACGGTCAGGTGCTGCACTGGCCGGGGTATGTGTACTATCACCCGCAATATCGGGGGATCCGCGTGTGCTACGGACAGGCGCAACAGAGCGGGCCGACCAGTGTGTCCACCCTCACCCCGGTCGCCAAGATCACCGGCGACTGGTCGGCGTTCTTGGACAAAGCCAAAGCGATCATGTTCGAGGGAGCGAAGACCATGACGATTCGCCGCAAGGAGACCTAGGCCGTGGAGCTGCAAATCGTGTTGGCCGGCGTGACCGGACGTGTCGAACTGCTCGACGCCAAGGCACCGCGCACCGTGAAGGCGCTGTGGGCGGCGCTGCCGATTATCGATCGGGCGGTTCAGGTGAAATGGTCGGGCGACGCGTGGCGGACCGAGGGTGATTACGACATCGGTGTTCACGACGTCGAGAACGAGGGGCACGTGCTGGCAGCCGGCGACGTGATCTACTACCCGCGAATGAAAAAGATCGGGCTGGCGTACGGCCGGGCGGAATGGCGCCACCCGGATTTGTCGATTGCGCTCCATGTCTCTGTGATCGGCAAGGTGACGGCGAACCTGGACGAACTTTCCGCAGCGGGCCAACGGGTTTGGATGGAGGGGGCTCAGCCGCTGCGGCTGAGCCGGGCGGAGTAGGCTCTTTGACGTCGGCGCCGCTGAGGGGGGCCAGCGATGACAACGTCGGTCAGGCGCCGCGGTCCGGACCGTACACACGGGAGTACGGCGTTGACGACAACTACAGCGGGTCGGCGGCGAAGGCCGCACAGGGCTGCAAGCCCAGGCGGCGGCTCTTCCGTCTCTGGCGCGGAGGGGGCATGCTCGACCCCTCGGACCGCGGGAGTACGGTTCTGAGCCGCAACCGAACGGCCAAGGGCTGTCCGAGTGGACCCAACCGGTCGCCACCACTTTGGCTCGTGGCCATCCGCATCCGGTTTGCCTCGGGCGGCCGAAAGGCTTCCCTACAAACCGGTAGGGGAAGCGCGCCCAAAGGCTCCCGCAATTCGGGCTTCCACCACGGACGGACTCCAGCGGGGGACGAACTGGCTGTCCTCCGGGGCGTCGACACCGCGACGAGGCGTGTCACCGCTGCGGATCCGCTTCATCGTTGCCGCCCCGTCAAGCTCTGTTGGGGGGCGTCTACACTCAGGGGGTGTGGAGGTTCATGATATAGTTCGCCCCCGCAGCCGCGCGTCACGCTCACAGCGAAGGATCGAGGAGGTCCCGAATCCCGTCCCCGAGCAGGTTGAGGCCCAACACCGTGAGCATGATCGCCATGCCCGGCGTGATGGCCGTCCACGGAGCCTGATCTAGGAACGGATAGCCGTAACGCAGCATCGACCCCCACGATGCAGTCGGCGGTTGGACGCCGAGCCCAAGAAACGACAATGATGCTTCGGTGAGAATGGCAAAACTGACGGTCAGCGTGCCCTGGACGACGACAAGCCCAAGCAGATTCGGCAATAGATGGCGTCGCAGAATGCGCGC
Organism: bacterium; assembly: GCA_035307765.1. Classification (NCBI taxonomy): domain Bacteria; species bacterium. The sequence goes on from DATGHU010000006.1 coordinate 86,196, forward strand.
CGGCGGCGCGCCGACGGCCCGTGCCGCATGGATGAACTCCATTTCGCGGAGTGCGAGGACTTGGCCGCGCACCAGCCGCGCGAACCGTGGCATCGCGACCAACGCGATTGCGAGTGTGGCGTTCGTCACGCTGGGGCCGAGCACCCCGACGATCGCGATCGCCAGGACCATCGTCGGAATGGAGAACAGTAGGTCCATCAGACGCATCAGCGCGCCGTCGAGCCACCCGCCCCAGAAACCACTCGCCATACCCGCGGGCACGCCCACGACCGCCGCGGTCAGCGTGGCAACGACGCCGATCCCAATGGAAATCCGCCCCCCCGCAAACACCCGGCTCAGGATGTCGCGGCCGAGGTCGTCGGTGCCGAGCCACCAGGTGCGCGATGGGGGGATCAGCAGCGCCGACACGTGCACGGCGTTGGGCGGCGTTGGGTCAACGGTCGGACCGACCACTGCGACGAGCAGCATGCCGAGGGAGAGTAATCCGCCCACACAAGCAAGCCGGTGCCGGGTCACAAAGCGGGCGCCGGTGACGAAGATCCCGCCCGAGGTGGGTATTCGAGTGCCCTGAGCGACGTATGTAGCGACCACGGCGTTACCCGTACCGGATACGAGGGTCGGCCCACGCATAGAGCACGTCGGCCAATAGGTTCGCGGCGATCAGCGCGAGCGCCATGAAGAGCGTGACCGCCTGGAGCACAGGGAAGTCCCGGTCCAGGACCGAGTCCACCGCGAGACGCCCGATGCCCGGCAGGGCGAAGATCGTTTCGGTCACGACGGCCCCGCCGAGGAGGCGGCCGGTTTCGAGCGCCACCACGGTGATGATCGGGATGAGCGCGCTCCGCAGGACGTGACGAGCCACCACCCGTGATTCCTGGATGCCCTTCGCCCGTGCGGTCTTGATGTAATCCGCCTTGATCACGTCCAGCACGCTCATGCGCGCGATACGCATGACCACCGAAACGTACGACATCCCGAGGGTGATGACGGGGAGGATCATCAGGCGGAGGTTGGGGCCCAGCCCCCGCCAGGGCGGCGCGTACCCCGACGGCGGCAACCAATGCAGCCGCACGGCGAACAGGAGGATGAGCAACACGCCGAGCCAAAACGCCGGCATGGCGAGCCCCAGGGCGCCGATGCCGGAGATCAAGGCATCCAGCCCGGTGTTCCGGCGAAGCGCGGCGATGACGCCCAGCGGGACTGCGATGCTCAGGGCGCCGGCGATCGCAAACACCGTGAGCTCGATCGTCACCGGCAGCCGCGCCGTGATCTCAGAGGCCACGCGAGATTTCGACCGGTAGGAGTACCCCAGGTCGCCGTGAAGCGCCCGGCGCAGCCACCATCCGTACTGCACATACAGCGGTCGGTCAAGCCCGAGTTGGTGGCGGAGCGCGGCCGCGACCTGCGGGCTCGCGAGGTCGTCGCTGAGCATCGTCGTGACCGGGTCGCCGGGCGCGAGATGCAGCATTGAGAAGACGCCGATACTGAGGAACAGGAGCACCGGCAGGGTCGCGAGCATCCGGTGGAACAGGAACCGCATCATCGCCGCGGCCTCATGGGATGGCCGGAAAGTGCGGTGCCGTCATGGAACAGGCCGGTAATCGGCAGGGCGCGTACTCGCCGGTTGGCACAGACTTCGGCGAGGGTCGCCATGATAGGCGCCGCAGAGGAAGTCCTAATCTTTCTTTGGCGGAGCCCTATTGCTGCAACCACACGGCTTTGAACCGCATCATGGTATCCGGGATCGCCGGGAGACCTTGGACCTGCTTCTGCATTCCAATCATGAGGTTCTCAAAGACCTGGAACACCCAGGGGGCGTCTTCGACAACCTGGCGCTGAATCTGCCGGTAGAACCGGATTCGCTCAGGACCGTTTGGGATCACCCGCGTCTTCTCGAAGAGGGCGTCCACCATCGGGTTGCTGTAGGACACGGAATTCACGTTCCCCTTCGTGCTGAAGTGATTGTACATCGTGCCGTCGATGTCCGGTCGGGGGGTCCATGATCCGATCACGGCCTGGTAGCGTTTTCCGGTAATGCGGTCCTGCAGGGTCGTCGGATCGTATGCCTGGATGTTGGCCGTGATCCCGGCCTCCGCGAGCTGTGCCCGGATCAACTGGGCGAGTCGGGCTTGTTCCGGCGACGTGGAGATCTCAAGCGTGAAGGAGAAGCCTTTTGGCTGCCCACCCTCAACGAGTTTCGCCTTGGCCTTGTTGATATCGGTCAGATAGCCATACGCGCTGACCGCCGGATCGAAATACTGGCGGTACACAGGCGAGATCGGGCCGTACGCCGGTCGGGCCTGACCAAAATAGATCGCGGTGACGATCTGGTCGCGGTTCACGGCGTACGAGACTGCCTGTCGAAGCGCTTTGCTGCTGAACGGCGGCATCGCGTTGTTCAGCCGAATCATCGGCCAGCGCGCTCCGGACAGCAGGATCGTATGGAACCGCGGATCATTGCGCACGGCCCGCTGCTCGCGGGCCGGCACGGTGTCGATGACATCGAGGCTGCCGGCGCGCAGGTTGGCCATCTTGACAGTTTCGTCGGGGGTCGGGTGGTAGATGATCTCATCCAGGTACGGGAGGCCGCGTTCCCAGTAGTTGTCGAACCGCTTCAGCGTGATGTGATCGTTCTTCACCCACTCCACGAACCCAAACGGCCCGGTGCCGACCGGGTGCAGGCCGTATTGGTCTCCCCACTTTCGGACCGCGGTCGGTGAGGACATGAACCCGGGCCCCTCGGTGAACCAGGAAAGCAGGGGGGTGAACGGCGCACTGAGGTCAAGCTCTAAGGTCGCCGGGTCGACGACACGGGTCTCCTTGATTGGCGCGAGAATCGTGCGAAAGGCCGACCCGGTCTCGGGGTTCAACATCCGGTCGATGTTGAACTTCACCGCACTCGCATCAAAACTCGTTCCGTCCTGGAATCGGACGCCGGTTTGGAGGTGGAACGTCACACGCAGCCCGTCCGGCGAGATGCTCCAACTCTTGACGAGTTCGGGCTTGATGGTGAAGGAGGAGTCAAGCGCAAAGAGGGGGTTAAAGATCGAGTAGAAGATCTGCCGTTCGTTGACGTTTGTGTAATGTGCCGGATCCAGCGTGCCCCAGTCGCCGCTAATCCCCACGCGCAAGGTACCGCCGCGTGTCGGTGACTGCGCGGAGGCTCGTCGGATACCCCAGTCGGGGAACAACATCCCCCCCGCGGCCACCGCCGCCACCAGCATTCCGGTGATCAGACGGACCGCCATTGTGCACAATCGCGACCACGGCCGGTTGGACACGTGTCACCCCCTCCACCATTCGCCACCCTGATTCGATACGGTTGTGCGGGAATGCTCCTGCGTCGTTCGGTTAGTCATGCGGTACGCGGACGCGCTGCAGCCACTTCTCGACGTGTCCGAGTGGGCGGACCAGCGAGTACTTCTGGGCCATATCGAATAGGTTGATGCGGTGCGGCGTTGGGGCGCGATCGAAGACGCACTCTTCCACGACGATGGTGCGAAAGTGGTAGTCATGGGCATCGACGACGGATGCCCGGACACAGCCGCTCGTCGTACATCCTGTCACCAGGAGGGTGTCGACGCGGAGCCCCATGAGATAGGCGGCGAGAGGCGTTCCAAAGAACGCGCTGGCCGCCGCTTTTCGATAGACCGCGTCGTGGCGTCGTGGGGCAAGCTCCCGGACGATATCGGTTCCCCGGCGGGCTTCGTGGCGGGTCGCACCCGCGGTTCGAGGGAACCCGTGTGTGTACACGATCGGCACGCCGCGCGCCCTGGCGATCCGCAGCAACCGGGCGATCTTCGGGATGCTTCGCCATGCGATCTCGCCACAGCTGTTCCGGAACTTGGCGATAGACGACAGGATCGGCTCCGGTTTGTCTCCCGTGAAGTTGTATTCCATGTCGACCACGAGCACCGCCGGCCGCCGGCCTTCCTTCGGCAAGCGGCCGTAACCGGCGCGGCGGTACACTTCGAGTTCATCTGCACCGATGAGTCCATTCCAGGCGTTCATCGTGTGGCGCGATCCATGCGGGGCATTTGATGGCGCTGCCTTGGCGCTAGTGTCGCCTGCATCATGTCCTCGCCGGCCGACCGCTCTACCTCGTCGGGGCTGCGGCGGCGGACGAGGGCCCGGCGGTCCCGCGCCGAATCACCCGCCCACTTCGCGGATCGTACGATGGGCGAGTTCGCTGAGGGGTTTTTGTCTGCGATTGTGCGTCGGATTGAGTCGAGATTCGCCAGCGCGTGGGTTTTTGCCATGGTGCCCTCCGCGTGATTTCATTAGCCGCAACCTGAAGCAGGACGTGAGTCGCGCCGATCGTATTCGGGCACCCGTCCAAAGGTCGTACACCGGTAGCACCTTTGGCATACCATAGCTTTTTCGCGCATGGTCAAATCACCTGCGGAACCTCAACATGGGACGTTTTTCGGACGTGCCTGCGACTGCCGAGACCAGTCGCTTGCCAGAGCAGGACGAACGACTGCCATCGAGAACGTATGCACCAAATAACACGTACGCATCTTCCTTATATGAGGACACATGACGGGGCGGCAAGGTACCGGTAGCGGGAGTGCACCGGTACGGCATGGCGATCGGCAGCCACTTCGTTGGAGGTTGCGCCGAGTGGGATATCCGCTGACGATCGTCGAGGCGGGAGCGGATGTATAAGATCATGATCGACCTAGGTGGCACAAAGGCGGGCGCGGAACTCTGGGACGAAAAGGCCCCGAAGACGATCGCGGCGTTGCTGCGGCATTTTCCCATGGCCGACCGGACCATTCACGTGCGGTGGTCCGGGGCCGCGTGGCGGACTGAAAAGAATTATCCACTCGAGATCGGGAAGGTCGAGAACCCCGCTACCTGGTTGGATCCCGGAGACATCATTTACTATGACGATCCACGATACCAGCTTTACAAGCTGGCGTTCGCCTACGGCAAGAGCCAGTGGCGGGACGACAAGGGCGAGCTCCACGTTGCACGGATCGGCAAGGTGATCGATAGCCTCGACGCCTTCGTCAAGGCGAGCGACGAGGTGTTGTTTTGGGGGCCGAAGGCGGTGACGATCCGTCTTGCGCCGTGATCATCCCTCGGGGGGTGTGAGTCGCTGCTGATGGTTAGTCCATAGGCAGGGAATGGGGGGCGTGGATGTGGCCAGTCCCGTCGGCCCGCGGAACGATGAGCATAGGGAGGGGGAGCCATGCGCGACAGGAATCGGCAGGTGGATTCCTTGAATCGAACGGCATCCTTCCCACGCCGGCGTCGCATCACTCGCCGGGACCTTCTGCGGATGAGCGCTGGGGCCGGGCTTGGCCTGGCGCTGGCGCGCGATGCGGCGACGCGCGCTACGGCCTTCGCGGCACCCCCCCCACAGCCAGGAGGGATCTTGCGTGTGGGAGCGGTGGCCGATACGCACACCCTGGACCCACACTTTTCCGTGGATTGGTCGGAGCGGCCCGTGATGTACGCGATCTACAACACGCTCGTCTCCGCGACGCCGACGTTCGAAATCGCCCCCGAATTAGGTCGATCCTGGAAGATCTCCGCGGATGGGCTGACGATCACGGTCTCATTGCAGCCGAATGTCAAATTTCACGACGGGACCGTCTGCGACGCCGAAGCCGTGAAGTGGAACATCGACTTCATCCTGGACAAGGCGAACAACTCCCCCCAATTCAAACAACTCGACCCGTTTCTCTCCGGCGTCGAGGCCAGCGGGCCGACGACGGTGGTGTTTCGCCTGAAGAAACCCTACGCGGGATTCCTCGCCGCCTTTACCGAACGCCCCGGCTTCATCGTCTCCCCCGCGGCGTATCAAAAGTACGGTAAGGATTTTGGCCGCAATCCGGTCGGGACGGGGATGTTTCAATTCGTGGAGTGGCTCCCGGATGACCACGTGTCGGTCAAGCGGTTTGACGGGTATTGGGGTAGGTCCAAGGCGTCCCTCGATGGCATCACCTACAGGGTCGTCCCCGATCCCGCGGTTCGCGACACGATGGTCCGCACAGGCGAGCTCGACATCACCAGCGAGCCGGATCCCAAGGACATCGCGGTGCTTCAGAAGAGCCCTGGGGTGAAGGTTGTGAGCGAGAATCCGTCGGGTCATTGGTGGGGGGTCCAGTGGCGGGTCGACCGTCCCCCCTTCAATAACAAGGCACTCCGGCAGGCGATTGCGTACGGGATCGACCGCGGTGAATTCGTGAAAGTGATGCTCGGGGGGCGGGGCAGCATCGCCAACGGGCCCACCCCGTCGATTGTGTGGTGGTACAGCCGGACCGCGAAGGGGTTCTCCTACGATCCCGATCGTGCCAAGCAGTTGCTGGCGGAAGCGGGGTATCAGAATGGTTTCTCGGCCCAATTCTCAACCGACAATACGCCGGTGGGACTCCAGTTCGCCCAGTTGCTGCAGGCCCAGCTCAAGCGGATCAACGTGACCCTGACGATCAACCCGGTCGACCCGTCAAATCTGTACCAGGAGGTCCTGCAGCAGAAGGTCAACTGGACACGGACGGACTGGACGCTCCGGGCGGATCCAGACGGGCTGCTGCGGATTTTGTTCTACACCGGCAACTACGCGAATTCGACGGGGTACTCGAATCCAACCGTCGATAAGCTGCTCGACCAAGGCAACTCCACATACGACCGCAACGCGCGGAAGAGTATCTACGCGCAGATCGAACAACAGGTGATCGACGACGCGCCGTACGTGTGGGTCTTTTATCCGTCCGAGGATGCGCCGATGCGGACAACGGTTCAAGAATACGCGTGGATCCCGGATTCGGTGCCGCGGTACCGCAGCCTTTGGCTGGCAAAGTGACCGTGCGTGTGGCGCTACATCGTCGCCCGGGTCGCCGCGGTCGTCCCGATGATCGTGCTGGTGACGATGGCGGTCTTCTGGCTCCTTCACGGGCTGCTCGGGGATCCGACGCTGCTGATCCTCGGGCGCGACGCGGATCCCCAAACCGCGCAGAGGCTCAGGCATGAGCTAGGATTGGACCGTCCCCTGGATGTGCAGTACCTGGACTGGGTGAGCCACGCGTTTCGGGGCGACCTGGGCCGGTCGTTGCGCACCCACGAACCGGTCGCGCAGGCGATGCGGGAACGGGCCCTGCCGACCGCGGAATTGACGATCCTGTCAATGGGGTTGGCGGCGGCGGGCGCCTTGGTCCTCGGCAGCGTGGCCGCGGTGTGGTACGGGTCGCTGGCGGACTTCGGAGTTTCAAGCTTCTGCGTCGTTGGGGTGACCTTACCGAACTTCCTGCTGGGGATTACGCTCATCTTGGTGTTTGCCCTCACGCTGCGGTGGCTCCCCAGCGGCGGATTCGTCTCCCCGCTCAATAACCTGGGTGCCAACCTGCGGGTGATGATTCTGCCGGTTCTGACCCTCAGCGTGGCGTATGTTGGCATCCTGGCCTTGGTGCTCAAGTCAAGCCTGCGCGCCACCCTCGGGGCGCCCTACGTGCAAACGGCCCGGGCCAAGGGCATCGCAGAGCGCCGTGTGCTCGTTCGGCACGCGGTGCGAAATTCGCTGATCCCGCTGCTCAGCGTGTTGGGCATTGAATTTGGTCGGTTGTTCGGCGGGGCGGTCGTGACCGAAACGGTCTTCGCGCTGCCCGGGGTGGGCCGGCTTCTGGTGGACTCGATCCTCGGGCGCGATTTCCCAGTCGTGCAGGCCGTGGTGGCATCCATGACATGTGGCGTGTTGTTCGTCAATCTGCTCGTCGATCTGTCGTACGCGTGGCTCGACCCCCGCGTGTCGTATGATTAGCCCCCACATCGCCCGAGGTGGTGTCGGGCGTTCGAAAGTTGCTGGGGCACCGTCGGGGAGGTGGCGGCGCTTCGTTCGCAACCGCGCCCTGGCCGTGGGCGGCGGTCTGAGCGCCGTGGTCATCGCGGTGGCGCTCGCGGCGCCGGTTCTCGCGCCGTACGATCCGCTGACGATTCACGCTAACCACACCCTGGAGGGGCCGACGCGGATGTTCCTCCTTGGCACCGATGACCTCGGCCGCGACAACCTGAGCCAGGACATCTATGGTGCGCGGCTCTCCCTGATCGTCGGCTTGGGATCCGTCGCCCTGGGGACCATCGGGGGGGTTCCGTGGGGGTTGGCGGGCGGGTTTCTCGGTGGCCGTGTCGGATATGTGTTGATGCGGTTGGCGGATCTGGTCCTTGTCTTTCCCTCGCTGGTGCTGGCGTTGGTGATTCGGGCGCTGCTTGGGGCCGGTCTCACCAATGTGATCATCGCCCTCGGCGTGACGATCATGCCGGCGCTGGCCCGCGTGGTTCGCGGGGAAGTGCTGGCACTCCGCGAGCGTGATTTCGTCACCGCTGCCGTCTCGGTGGGCGCCCGAAACTCGCGCATTCTGGCCCGGCACATTATTCCGAACGTGCTCGACCTGATCGTCGTACTCGGAGCGATCTACACGGGCGGGGCGATCCTCACCGAGGCGAGCCTGTCCTTCCTGGGCTTCGGCACGCCCCCGCCGGCGCCGGGTTGGGGCCGGATCCTGCAAGAGGGGTATTCGTACCTCGCGATTACCCCGTGGCCGTCCCTCACCGCGGGGGTCGCGATATTTCTGGCCGTGCTGGGCTTCTATCTGGTTGGGGAGGGGGCGCGGCGCATCGTGCAGCGTGATCGCGCCTGAGTGCGTTGGAGGAGTATCACGTCATCGTGGTCGGTGGGGGGCACGCGGCGCTCAGCGCAGCGCTGTCGGCGCGCCGTGCCGGGCGGCGCGTCCTGGTGCTGGAGCGGGCTCCTCAACACATGCGCGGCGGCAACAGTCGGCACACCCGCAACGTCCGCTGCGCCCACGACCGGGCCGATCCGTACCTCACCGGGGAGTACGGAGAGGATGAATTTCTCGAAGACCTGCGCAAGGTTGGCGGGGGTCAGGTGAACGTGGACCTGGCGCGTTTTGCCATTTCCGAGTCCAGAACCCTTCCCCCCTGGATGACGGAGCACGGAGCGACGTGGCAGCGGGCGCTGAGCGGGACGCTGTCGCTGGGACGGACGAACCGGTTCTTTCTCGGGGGCGGGAAGGCGCTCCTGAACGCGTACTATGACACTTGCCGGCGCCTCGGCGTAGAGGTGCGGTACGAAGCGGGTGTCGAGGACATCGTGGTGGAGGGGCGCCGGGCCGAGGCGGTCGTCCTCCGGCGCGGCGGGTCGCGCGAGCTCGTGCGAGGGAAGGCCGTGGTGGTCGCCGCCGGCGGGTTTGAGGCCAACCTCGGCTGGCTCAAGCGGTATTGGGGGGCGGCGGCGGACAATTTCGTCGTCCGCGGCACCCCCTACAACGACGGCACGGTGCTCGCGGCGCTGCTGGAGAAGGGCGCCGCGCAGGTGGGGGATCCCAAGGGGTTTCACGCGATCGCTGTCGACGCTCGAGCACCCAAGTACGATGGGGGCATCGCCACGCGTCTGGATTCGATCCCGTTTGGCATCGTCGTCAACCAAGCCGGGGCGCGGTTTTCCGACGAGGGCGAGGACCTATGGCCCAAGCGCTATGCGAGCTGGGGGGCGCGGGTCGCCGCCCAGCCCGGCCAAATTGCCTACAGCATCTTCGACGCGAAGGCGATCGGCTGCTTCCTCCCGCCGCTGTACAAACCGTTTCAGGCCGATTCCATCGCGGCGCTCGCCGCGCTGCTGCAGATCGATCCGGGCGCGCTCGTGAGCACGGTCGACGCGTACAACCGTGCGACCGCCGGGAACACGGCGTTTCGCGCGGACGCGCTGGATGGGTTGTGCACGCGCGGCCTGGGGCTCCCGAAGAGCAACTGGGCGCGCCCGATCGATCGGCCGCCGTTTTGCGCATCGCCCCTGCGTCCGGGGGTGACCTTTACGTACATGGGCGTGGGCGTCGACGAGACGGCGCGCCTGGTCGACCGCCACGGCCGACCATTTGCCAACCTCTACGCGGCGGGGGAAATCATGTCGGGGAACATTTTGGCAAGCGGGTACCTGGCCGGGTTCGGAATGACGATTGGCGGCGTCTTCGGGCGCCTCGCCGGCCGGGAGGCGGCGACGCATGCCGCTCACTGATCTGTTTCAAGAGGCGGAGCGCCAGCTGGTCGTCTGCAACGCGTGCCGGTATTGTGAGGGGTACTGTGCGGTTTTTCCGGCGATGGAACTCCGGCAGGCCTTCAAGGACGGCGACATCACCTATTTGGCCAACCTGTGCCACGATTGCCGCGCGTGCTACTACGCGTGCATGTACTCGCCGCCCCACGAGTTTGGCGTGAATATCCCGAAGGTGCTCTCGGAGGTGCGGCAGGCCAGCTACCGTCGGTACGGCTGGCCGCCGGCGTTCGCGCGCCTCGTTCAGAGCGTTCCCGCAACCGTGCTGGTGATCGCCGCGGCGGTGATCGTGGTGCTGGGGGCCGCGGTCCTGCTCGCCGGCCCGGGCCGGTTGCTGGGCGTGCACCTGGGGCCGGGGGCATTCTATCAGGTCGTCGCGTATTGGGCGATTCTGGTGCCGGGCATCGCCGCGCTCTGCTACTGGCTCGGCGTTTGGACGGCCGGGGGCGTGTGGTTTTGGCGTGAGATCAGAGGGGGAGCCCCCGAGAGGCTGACGGTCGCCGCGGTGGGCGGAGCGGTGTGGGACGCGCTCACCCTGCGCTGGCTCCGTGGCGGCGGACCCGGTTGTCCGTACCCCGGAGAGCGTGCGTCGCGTGGGCGTGGGGTTCTGCACGCGTTTGTCTTCTACGGATTCCTCGCCGCGATCGCTTCGACGACCCTCGCTGCGATCTACCAGGATGTGTTCGATTTGATGCCCCCATATCCGCTGACGAGCGCTCCGGTCGTGTTCGGTACGCTTGGGGGTGTCGCGATCATCGTCGGCGCCGGCGGGATGCTCTTGGTGAAGGTGCGGAGCGACCGTGCTCCGGCCGCGGGCGCGGCACTCGGCATGGACTACGTGTTCGTGATCACGCTGGGCCTCGCGTCACTGACGGGCATGCTCACGCTGGCGCTCCGGGCCACCCCCGTGATGGGCTTGATACTCATGATCCACCTCGGGATCGTCGCCGCGTTGTTCGTCACCGCGCCGTACGGGAAGTTCGTGCATCTCGTCTATCGGTTTCTCGCGCTAGTGCGCTACCGGCTCGAGCGCGAGTCAGAGCCATGATGGGCGTGGGCCACTTGGCGGGCCACAGAACTCCTACTGCCCCTCACTTCGTATCGCGCGACAGGGTTATTCCTGCGGCGACCTTCCGAGATCGGAGTGTCTTGATCGCCATTTCGCCATGTCGATCGCTCTTGGGCACATCCCCGTTCGAGACGTAGACCTTCCCCCCGTTCGGGCGACGATGACAGCGCTGGCGACACGGGGGGACATTGGGCAGACAATCAAGCGGCGCACTCGGGAGGCGCAGGGTAGGAGCGCGAACCTCTTCGTCAGCTCCGCGTTCGTTCCTTAGCTTTCCGTGAGGGCGCGGCATAGCCGTTTGCGTGCCAGGGCCATTCGTTGCAAGGTCTCCGGCGACTTTGTATTCAGCTTTTGCAATGCGGCGTCTACGCGCGCCCACGTCAGACGATCTCGTGCGGCAGCGGCTGCGCGTTCCGCCACGTCCAACGATTCGGAATCACTCCAGTGCAAGATTGCCGCGATGCGGTCGGCTATGGCGTCTTCGAGATGCAGGACGCGGACATTGCCGACAGACGTGGGAATCTCGGCAAAATCATACACAGGTTCTTGGTCGATATACGGCCTATCCGCGACGAAGTCCAACGAATAGTTCGCATCCGGGTGAACAAAAATGCGCCCATGCCCTTGAAAGCCAAGTTTGCCCAGGGCAACCCTGATCCTGTGACGGTCCATACCTGATGTGACTGCAAAATCAACATCCATAGATGTATATACGTTGGGAACGTGCAACGTGATTGCGCTACCGCCGACGACGACAACCTCTATGCCATATGCTCGCAGGTGCGTCGCCACGGCAGCAACCACCTCGACTAGCGGCATCCCGGAAAACCTCATAGAGGTTTGCCCATCGCGCGCGGCCGGCGGCGGATCTTTGACCAACGATTCGCGTAGATGGGCATCTCGCTCAAGCGCAACAGTAGCGCGTACAATTCATCTTTGGCAGGAAAGGTAGGGTTCAATTCCACAATCCGTGTGTTGCCCATGCGAGTGCTGACGACGACCCCGGCCTTCTCAAGCGACGCCACTGCACGTTGGATTTCGATTACTCTTCGGTCAAGGACGCGGGCGATCTCAGAGGCATAGGTGCGTTGGAGGCGGCCTATCGTGACCAGGCAATCTGTCCGGTTTGCCGAACCAAAAAGCTTATCCTTCATAGTTCACACTATAACATAAATGTACTAATCTTACTACAGGTTTGTACTAGATCGAGACATCTGATACAGAATTGTAGCAATGCCGCAACACTTCATGGCCCGTGCGATGGCTCCCACCGGCAAATCCCGGGCCGAACTTTGGAATGTTTCTCGTGGATACGCCGTACATTCTCGCTCGGAAGGTGGCCGTCTTTGGCGGTGCGCAGATGACGTTGGCAGATCGGCGCAGTGCTGGTTGTGGGGCTCGCGGTCGGGGTGGCGCCGTGCCGATCAACTGGATATCATGCCTCCGGTCTACCCGGCGCGGCGGCCGCTTGTGGCCAGCGAAATCCGCTCACGAGGGACCTGGCGGAATCCCCGGGCGTTCGCCGCAACATACGCGGTGGACCTTTCTTTGGGGCACCATGATGGGCACGCTCGCCACAGTCAGGCGAAGCGACAAGAATGAGAATGAGAGTTGGGGCGCAACGTCCACTGAGATTGCCGGAGGAATCTTCTTCTGACCTATGGTACATTTGATACTATCCTAGTTGTGGCCTTGAGTCGGAGGTTCAGTTGACGATAACCGGAGCGGGCAGCGTCATTTCGCTCATCTCAAAACGGGCGACGGCCAGTCAGTCTGGCGGTCGTGAGCGTTTGCTCGGCAAAGCGCAGGGCCGACGGGGATTGATCTCGCTGGGACGAGGCGACCCCGACCTGCCGACCCCGAGCCACATCATCGAAGCGGCGAAGCGGGCGCTCGACGAAGGCGCGACCCACTACACTTCTTGGCAGGGGCGGGATGATCTTCGGGAAGCCATCGCTGCGAAGTGCCGGCGTGACTACTCCGCCGATGTTTCCGCAGAGCAGGTGATCGTGACCGCCGGGGGCCAGGAAGCTGTCTACGTCACTTTCCAGGCCCTGCTCAACGACGGGGATGAGGTCCTGCTCGCGGATCCGCACTACAACTCTTACTCGCGCGCGGTGCGCTTGGCCGGTGGTGTGCCGGTCATGGTGCCATGCGATGAGGCGCACGTCTTTGCGCTCGACCCGTCGGCCGTCGAAGCACGCATCACGCCGAGAACGAAGATCCTTACGGTGATCAGCCCGAACAATCCCACGGGCGCGGTGATCCCGGCTGAGACCATCCGCATTCTCGTCGACCTTGCGCTGCGGCACAATCTCATTGTCGTGGCCGACGATATCTATGAACATTACGTCTTTGGCACGACTCCACACGTGAGTATCGCGTCGGCGACGGAACTTGCGGGTCGGACGATCATCATCAATGGGTTCAGCAAGACGTATGCGATGACGGGGTGGCGGCTCGGCTACCTGGTTCCACCTCGCGCGCTCGTCGACGCGATGCAGGTGATCAAGCACACGATGACGATCTGCGCGCCCGCCGTCTCGCAGGCGGCCGGCGTCGCCGCGCTCACCGGATCGCAGGACTGCGTTCGAGAGATGCGGGACACCTTCGCCGAGCGCCGGCAGGTACTCCTCGCAGGGTTCGAAAAGCTCGGACTTGGCGGTGCCTGGTCGCAGGGCGGTCATTTCCTGTTCCCCAACATCACCTCCACGGGGCTGAGCTCGCTTGACTTTTGCGAGCGGATCCTGGAAGAGGCAAACGTGCTGGTCTTTCCCGGGAGCTCGTTCGGGAACGGAGAAGGGTACGTCCGTGCTTCGTTTCTGCAGCCGATCGAGAAGATCCGTGCCGCGGTTGACCGGATCAGCCCGGTGGTGAAACGTTTACAGTAAGCGGCGGGCGAGGGCGGGCGTCCTGCGCTAGTTCCGGTTGAGCATCCGGGCCAACTCCCGGGCGCACTCGGCGATCCCTTGCTCCAGGGAATATTGCGGCTCGTAGCCGATCTCCCGCCGCGCTCGGCTAATGTCCAGGGGCGGGTGATGGGGTCGGCCATCCTGGGAAAACGAGTCTCCGGGCCCGATCTCGATGCGGGCGGTGGGGAGGACGCGTCGAACAACCTCGGCGGCGGCGTTGAGCGAGATCGGATGCCCACCGCCGATGTTATAAACGCGGCCGCGCTGGGGCTCCGGGGCAAGCGCGGCGCAGATGACCCCGTGGGCGCAGTCCTTGATGTAGACGGGGTCGAAGACCTGGTCGCCTCCGCGTTCCACGATGCTCGGCACACCCTCCACGGCGTCGAGGATGAGCCGATTCAAGGTGTCGGGGGGTTTGGTCCCCCGCCGAATGGCCCGCTCCGCGCCATAGTAGCTGGCGAACCGCGTTGCGGCATAGTCCACCCCGAGGTGCTCCGCGTAGATCCGTCCCATGTACTCGCCGGCGAGCTTCATCACGGCGTACGGACGGTGCGGATCGGGAGGATGATCTTCGGCGATCGGTCGCCATTCCGGGGGACCGTAGACCCCATACGCCCGTGGGTAAATGTTGTGGGTGCTGGCCATGACGACGCGATCGATGCCCGCGTGGCGGGCGACCTCGAGCACGTTCAACGTCCCGCCCAGATTGACCTGATACGATCCCCACGGATGCGAGTCGAACTGGTCCCCGATCGCGGCCGCGAGGTGGATGACCCGCGTGATCTTTTCTCGCCCCGCCAGGGCCAGCATCGCCCCGAGGTCCTGGACATCGACTGGGAAGACGGAAACTCGCGCCGCGAGCTCCCGCAAGTTGCCCGAGTGCACGACGGCATCGATGCCCACGACGGCGATATGGCGGTCCAGGAGTCCGCGCACGACGTGAGCGCCGATGCGGCCACAGGCGCCGGTGATGAGGATTTTCAGCGGCGGCTTCTCCCTGGGCGCGATGCGCGGGCCCGGTTCACACGCGGGGGGCGCTGCTCGGCAGCAACGTGCGGATCACCGGTGCCAGCCGGGCCATGCCCTCCTTCAACTTGTCGAGGGGCACGACCAGGCCGTACCGCAGCCAGCCCTCGCCGTGCGGCCCGAACGCCGTCGCCGGCCACATCGCGACGCGGCCTTCCCGGAGGAAGATCTCGGCCACCTCGCTGGACGTCCGCCCGGTGCGGCGGATATCGACCATCCCCACGAACGCCCCGGGCGTCGGCTGCTGCGGGAGCCCCGCGGCCGTCAGGGCCTGGATGAAGTACCCGCGGCGCTCACCATAGGTGCGATACACTTGGGCGTAGTACGGCCGCGCGGCGTCCGAGAGCGCGGCCACGGCCCCCCACTGGTTCGGGGTGCCGGCGGCCATGGACATCGCATAGCGGACCTGTTCTAGGATGCCCGCCAACCAGCCAGGCGCTGCGATCCAGCCGAGCCGCCAGCCGGTCATGCAGTAGGATTTGGAGAAGCCGCCTAGCGTAATCACTCGATCGGCGGCACCGGGCAGCGATGCCATACTGATATGCCGATGCCCGTCGTACACGTACCGCTCGAACAACTCATCGGGAATCATGAGGATGTTCCTTCGGTGCGCAAGGTCCAGGAGCGCCTGAAGCGTCTCGCGACGGTAGACCGCCGCCGAGGGGTTGCCGGGGTTGGCGAAGATGAAGCCTTTTGTCCGAGGAGTGATCCGCGCCTCCACCTCGGCGGGATCCGGCTCCCACAACGCGTCACCGGATGTGGGGACGAGCACCGGCACCCCCCGCGCCGCAAGGATGGACCCGACGTGGCCGCTGTAGTACGGGTCCGTCGTCAGGACCTCATCTCCCGGCTCGAGCAGCGTTTGAAACACGGCCGTCGCCGCTTCCGCACTGCCGTTTGTCACGATGAGCTGAGTCCGCGGATCCACCGTGACGCGGTTTTCGGTCGCGAGCTTGCGGCCGAGGGCCTCGAGCAGTTCGGGGAGCCCTCGATAGACGTAGTGGGTCTTTCCCGTCCGCAGCGCTTCGACCGCCGCCTCGACCGCGGCCGGGGCCGCGGTGAGGTCTGGGTCGCCCGAGTTGAGGCTGATCAGGTCTTTGAGCTCGGAGGCGAGCTTCAAATAGCGGGGCCGGTCAAAGCCGCCCGAGTCTCGGGCCTTGAAGTCTTGCCGAAACGTGGGGACGAACCTCTGCGTGAAATCCATCGCATCCTCCCTTGCGTGGTGAGAAACATGTGCCACCGCCTCGTGAGCTGCGGTGCCAACCCGGACCGGAGGTCCGCTTACGGAAAGATCCGGCCGGCCCAGGGCGAAAGCCGCTGGAACGCTTCCGCGAACCGGATCGCGGGGTTGCCGGCGACATACGCCGCCTGCGTCCCGCGTTGGACGGAGCGGGTTCGATAGCGCTCCACGTGATAGGGTTGGGCCTTGAACTCTGCGGTCGCCCGCATCTTTTGGTCCATGACGTCGGTGATGTCGATGAAGTGGTCGGGGACGAACCCGGTGGCCTCGGTGAGCGGCTGGGTCGGCTCGCAGGCGAAGATCTGGGTGGGGGGGAGAATCGGGAGGTCGGGCTCGACGCCGGCGAGGCCCGTATAATACGCAGCTTCCAGCGTCGCGGCATAGGCGCGAGTGTGATCGGGATTATAGGGCTCGACGGCCGGATGGGTGATGATCACCCGCGGCCTGAACGTCCGGATCTCTCTGACGAGCCGCATCAAACGGTCGTGGTCGAACATCATGGGCTGGTCGCGGTAGTCGTAGAACGTGATCTCGATCCCGAGGATTTCCGCGGCGCGTCTGGCCTCCTGCCGCCGCACCTCCGCGACCTCTTCCTCGGTCGTTCGCCCCTGGCGCGCCTTCCAGAATTCGTTCGACTCCCCGCGAGCGCCGGGGCTGAGGATGACCACACGGACCGCGGCCCCAATCGCGGCGTACCTCGCGAGCGTTCCCCCCGCCCGCACGCAAAAATCTGCGGCGTGCGCACTGACGCACAGGATTCGATCAGCCTCTGGCATGCTTGCTCCTCCTGTTCGAGCCGCCCGGACGCCGGCGGCGAGCAGTTGTCGCCGGCCGTGGCGTCCGCCCGGCACCTCCGGGTCGGCTCCAGTTGTACGAGCGAGCGGCATGCTCGGGTGTGATCCGCTCCTCCCGTAGGTCTTGCTCGACCAGCGCCGGGTCGCGCTTGTCCACAGGCCCGTACGCGGCGCCGCCGCCCGAGCGGACGGTGAGGATGTCGCCGGCTTGCAGCGTCGTCTGCACCTTCGAGCCCAAGTGCATGACCGCTCCGGCTCGTTCCACAAAGCACCCGCCCGGCGTCCCGGCCTCCCCGCGGAAGAGTCCGGGCGCGGCGTGGCGGTGGCGGTCGGAGTGGAGGCCGAAGTTCACGCCGTCGCGCAGGATCCGGTACCGGCGCTCCATTCCCAGTCCCCCGCGGAACTGGCCCGGCCCTCCGGAGTCCTGCACGAGCCCATACCGGAGGATCTCCAAGAACGGGAACTCGATCTCGACGGACTCCACCGGCGTGTTCATGCCGTTTGTGAGGTGCATGATCATGCCGTCGACCCCGTCGTGGTCGTACACCGCGCCGATGCCGGCCCCGAGGACTTCCGAGAGCACCGTGAACCGGCCCTCCTGGCGGACGGCCATTGAGATGCCGGTCTGGCAGTCGAATCCGGGAGCGGCGACCTTTCGGGGGAGCACCGGGGCGAGCGCGTAGTTGACCGCGTCGAAGATCTTGTAGCACGTGCTGGTTCGCGCCCGCGTCGCGGCGGGTCGCGCCGGATTGACGAGCGTGCCGGGCGGCGCGACGATCTGGATCGGCCGGAACGCCCCCGCGTTGACCAGAAGGTGCCCGGCCTGCAGAATCGACATCATCGTCGTCCGGCAGGTGGCGTAGGTGGACGCGAGGGGGCTATTGATGAACCCGCGGGCCTGGCGGTCCGTGCCCGTGAAGTCCAGCACCATGTCCGAGCCGTGAATTCTCACGGTGACGCGGATGGTGAACGGTCCCTGCGCACCCGACCCGTCGTCCTCCATGTAGGCGCTGCCGCTGTACTCGCCGTCGGGCAGCTCGGCGATGGCGGCGCGAATGACCCGTTCCGAGTAATCCTGGATTTCTCGCTGGAACTCGAGGATCGCGCTTTTCCCGTACTTTTGACAGAGCTCGGCCACACGAACCTCGCCGGTTCGGCAGGCGGCGATTTGCGCGTTGAAGTCTGGGATGGTCTTCTGGGGGACGCGGATGTTGCCGCGGAGGAACTTACCGAACGGCGAGTCTTCCCAGTTCTCGTCCAGCGTGATCTTCATCGGTTGGAACACGATACCTTCCTGGAAGACCTCGGTCGCCTGAGCGTTGTTCGCCGCCGCTCCGCCGCCGAGGTCCAGGTGATGGACGTTGGCGCAGCTCAGCCCGATGACGTCCCCGTCGATGATAATCGGCGTGAACAACAGGATGTCGTTCACATGCTGCCCGCCGTCGAACGGATCGTTCGTCAGCACGGCCTCATCGGCGCGCAGGGCGCGGAAGTCGTAGTAGCGTCCGATCGCTTTGGCCGCGGGCTCCATCGCGTTGAGCAGCATCGGGATCCAGTTGGCCATCGCGACCGTATTGCCGTCCGCGTCGAGGAGCGCGGTGGCCATGTCCCGCACTTCGCGGACGATGGTGGAGTGGGCCGAGCGGTAGAGATTGACGCCCATCTCCTCGGCAATCGCGACGAACGCGTGCCCAATGATGGAGAGGGAAACGGGGTTCATGCCTGCCGCCTCCGGAGAATGAGGTTGCCGGCGCCGTCGACCGTTCCGGCCCACCCATCCGGGATGAAGGTGGTGGCGGTCGCTTCTTCGATCACCGCCGGGCCTTCCACGGATGATCCTGTCATCAGGACGCCGCGGTCGTGGAAACTGCAGCGGCGCGACCCCCCGGCGAGATACACGTCGGCCGTCTCCACGCGTCCTCCTGCCTCCGGCGCGGGGGCATGGGCCAATCGTTGCAGCGACGAACGGTGCACGGCCGTCAGCCGGAAATTGACGATCTCCACGCCCTCGCGGCTCGACGCGTGGCCGTACCGGCGCCGGTGGAACTCATGGAACTTGGGCACGAGGCGATCGGCCGGGCTCCGCCCGCTGACGAATTCCCCTACCGGCATCGTCAGCTCGTAGGCCTGTCCAACATACCGGATGTCCAGGAAGTGGTCGCACGCCACCGCCGGCCAGGCGATGCCGTAGCCCTCGAACTCGGTGCGCGCGCGCCCCTCCAGCGCGGCGAACATCTCGAGCAGGAGCGGCCGGGTCGCCTCGGCGGCGGGCAGGATCCGCGTGGTCGCGAAGTCCTGTTGCGTGCCGGCGATGAGCAGCCCCAGCGCCGACATCACGCCGGGGTTGCGGGGGACCAACACCTGATCGCAGCCCAGTTCCTCCGCTAGTTGCGCGCCGTGCAGCGGACCGCCGCCTCCGTAGGTGATGATGGTGTAGTCGCGCGGATCGTGCCCCCGTTCCACGGAGACGAGGCGCATCGCCTGCGCCATCGTGAAATTCACGAGTTGGCGCACGCCCTCCGCGGTTTGGAGCGCGGACATGCCCAGCCGGGCGCCTACGCGCTCGGCCGCCGTCCGCGCGGCGTCGAGGTCGAGCCGCAGCTTCCCGCCGAAAAACATGTGCGGCCGGATGAGGCCGAGGAGGGCGTTCGCGTCCGTCACCGTGAACTCGGTGCCGCCGCGCCCGTAGCAGGCGGGTCCCGGGTCCGCCCCGGCCGAGGCGGGCCCGACCTTCATGATCCCGCCCGCGTCGACCGAGGCGATCGAGCCTCCGCCCGCGCCGACGGTCGCAATGTCGATCATGGGCAGGGCCAGCGGCAGTCCGCCGATCTTGTAGTCCGTGGTGATCTTGGGCTCTCCGTCGTTCACGAGGCAGACATCCGAACTCGTTCCGCCCATGTCGTAGGTGATGATGTTCCCGATTCCGGCATCCGATGCTACCGCTGTCGCCCCGATCACCCCCGCGGCCGGCCCGGACAGGATCATCTTCACCGCATGGCGACGGATGCCGTGCGCCGGGACCGTCCCCCCGTTGGCCTGGATGACGTTGAAGTGCCCGCTGAACCCCGAGGCTTCGAGCTGACGTTCAAGCTCTCCTAAGTAGCGGTCTACCGCGGGGCGCGTATAGGCGGACATGACGACGGTGGAGGTTCGCTCGTATTCGCGCAACTGCGGCAGGACGTCCGAGGACAGCGAGATGTGGACGTCCGGAAAGCGCGCGGCGATCGCCGCCTCGACACTGCGTTCGTGCGCCGGGTTGGCGTAGGCGTGGAGGAGGCAGACCGCGAGCGACGTGACGCCGTGGCGGCGGATCAGCGCGTCGAGGGCGTCGAGGAGCCCGTCCATCCGCAGGGGCCGGCGCACCGAGCCGTCGGGCCCGACCTTCTCTTCGACCTCCAGGATGCGGTCCCGAGACACCAGCGGCTCGGGTTGGCGGTAGAAGAGATCGAACAGCCGCTGTTTCGCCTGGCGCTGGATGCCGAGCACGTCGCGAAACCCCTGAGTCGTGACGAGGATCGTGGGCGCGCCCTTCCGTTCCAACACGACGTTCGTGGCGATCGTGGACCCATGCACGAGCACGGTGACGTCGGACGTTGGGATCCCGGTTTCCTGAAGGGCCCGCAGAACCCCACTCTCGGGACGGGGCGGTGTGGAGAGCACTTTGCCAATCCGAACGACCCGGTCGCCCTCCGCCACGACCCAGTCCGTGAAGGTCCCTCCAACCTCCACGCCCACCCGTACCTCAGCCATCGTTAGTCCTCCGGGACCAGGCGGCGCCAGCCGAGCGGGCGCACCGCCGCGTCGGGCGCTACGTACTTTCTTCCTGACGCCGCTTGAGCACTTCCCTGTTCACGAGGAATTCGGGGACCGAGCCGTCGAGCGCCTGCGCGACCTGTTCGGCGGCGTCCCGCTGCATCTGCTCAATCGATTCTTCCGAGTAGAACCCGATATGACCGGTCACCGTCACGTTCGGGAGCGTGAGCAGGGGATGATTCGGCGGCAGCGGTTCCTGGGCGAACACATCGAGACCGGCTGCGCGCAGCCGTCCGGACTGCAGCGTCTCCAGGAGGGCCGTTTCGTCGAGCACCGCGCCACGGGACGTGTTGACCAGGATCGCGCCAGGCTTGAGGCGGGCGAACGCCTCCCGCCCCACCACGCCCCGGGTCTCCGACGTCAGGGGGAGGTGTACCGACAGGAAATCCGCCGTGCTGAGGCACGTGTCAAAGTCGACTCGGCGCACGCCTTCCGCCCGGAAGACCTCCCCATCCACATACGGATCGTACGCGATCACCTCGAGTCCGATGCCGTGGCCTTTTCGCCCCGTCGCCCTGGCGATGTTTCCGAAGCCGAGGAGGCCCAGGGTCTTCCCCGCGATGCGGTGCAGCGGAACGATGGGCTTAATGTGCCACGCGCCGCTTCGGACCGCCCGGTCCGCGGCCGTGATCTTCCGCGCGGCCGCCAAGAGGAGGGCGATCGCATGAGATGAGACTTCATCGACGGCGTAGCGGGGCCCGTTCGTCACCCAGATTCCATGGATGGTCGCGGCAGACACATCCACGCGATCGACGCCCGTGCCGTAATGGGCGATGATCCGGCACCGTCCGAGCCGGGCGATGCGGGGTGCGTCCAGCCGGCCCCGCATATGCAGGACGGCGTCCGCGCGGACGGCCGCCTGCGCGAAGGCGTTCTCGTCATCGATATCCACCGCCTCGACGTGAATCCTGCGGGGCTCCAGGACCGCGCGCTCCACCGCGATATCGTAGGCTGGAAGCCCCGCGGATTCGGTGCGAACACAGTACCGACCCGGTCGACTCATCTCCGGGAGGGGGCGTGTGCAGGGGATCGTTCGAGAACGGCCTCGAAGCAACGGGAGATTGTCACGGCGCACCTATTCTGGAATCATATTTCAGATTTCCGGCATTTCGACGGCGCGCGAAGGAACCCTCCTCCGAATTTGGAGGAAGCGGGGCGGGGCACCCCAAAGTTCTTGTCAGCAGCCCCGATAGGAGGGAGCGTATGAGCAAACGGATCGTGGCGTTCACGCCGTTCGTGACGCAGGAGATGAAGGACGCGGCCTCACGGGTCATCGATTCGGGCCACTACATCCGGACGTCGCCGACGGAGGCGTCGGAGGGCAAGGCGCTCGAGGAAGAATTCAGCGCGTACCTGGCCGCGGGGGACGGACGCCGACCGCACGTCGCCAACCTCGCCAACGGCTCCGCGGCGATGCACCTCGCCTGGGTCGCGCATGACCTCCAGCGCGGAGACGAGGTGCTCATTCCCGGCAACACGTTCGTCAGCGTCGCCCACTGCGTCTCGCTCGTGGGGGCGACGCCGGTCCCCGTCGATGTGGAGCCCGATACGTACAACATCGATCCGCGTGCGGCCGCCGCGGCGATCACGCCAAGGACGCGGGCGATCATGCCCGTGCACACGGCGGGCCACCCGGCCGACCTTGATCCGCTCCTCGCGCTTGCGCGCACGCACGGCCTGCTGCTCGTCGAAGACGCGTGCCAAGCCATCGGCGCGCGTTACAAGGGGCGGAGCGTGGGCACGGTGGGGGATCTGGGGTGTTACAGCTTCGTGCAAAACAAGGCGATGACGTGCGGCGGCGAGGGCGGCGCGGTCGGCTCCTTCGACGGGCCGCGCGTCCGGCGGATCTTCAACCTCGCCAACCACGCGCGCGGCGACGCCTACCATCGGGGGCACGGCGAGGCCGAGACGACCGTCCACGACGGAATCGGGTTCAACTACCGGCAGTCGGAGGTCCTGTCGGCCATCGCGCGCGTCCAACTGCGGCTGCTGCCGGGCTGGATCGCGCTCCGGCGCCGGTGGGCGGCGCTGTACCGCGCGCTGCTCGGGGCGACCGGTCTCCCGGTGGCGCTGCCGGCGGAGCGATCCTACGCGGAACACTCGTATGTGCGATTCGAAGTCTGCGTCCCCGAGCGGAGCGCGCTCCGACAGTACCTGGGGGAGCAGGGGATCAAGACCTCGGTGCACTACCCGACGCCGATCCATCTGGACGACCCCTACCGCGAGCAGCTGCGGATCGCGGCGGGTGCGCTTCCGGTCACGGAACGGCTGGCACGCGAGGTGCTGACCCTGCCGCTGTATCCGCAGATGACCGAGGACGACGTCGCGTACGTGGTGGACCACCTGAGGGCCTTCTACCGGCAGCGCATCTCTGCCCGAGCATGAAGACGCTCGTGACTGGCGGCGCAGGCGTGGTGGGCTCGTACGTCGTCCGGGAGTTGATCGGCCGGGGCGAGCGACCCGTCGTCGTCGATGCCGCACCGGGGCACCGGCTGCTCCGCGAATGCGGCGAGCACGTGGATTTTCAGCAGGCCGACATCACAGACCTCGATACCCTGAGGGCCCTCTGCGCGCGCCACCGAGTGAGGACGATCCTGCACCTCGCCGCCCTCACCGGGGCCGCGTCCAACGACGAGCCGATGGTCATGTTCCGGACAAACATGCTGGGGACGATGCAGGTCTTGGAAGCCGCCCGGCTGTGCGGGGTGCGCCGGGTCGTGATGGCGAGTACCCGCACGGTCTACCCCGACTTTGACGGCACGCCGTACGGCCACCCCCGCTATGACCCGGTCCCCGAGGACCACTGGTTGGCCCCCACCCGTCCCTATGAAGTGTGGAAGCATGCCGCGGAGCGGATGGGAGAATTTTACCGCGAGCAATTCGGGGTCGAGTTCGCGGCCTTCCGGTTCGCGATCTACTTCGCGGCGGAGCGCACGCTGACCCCGGCGACGCGGGCGATGGGCATGCTGCACGCGATGATCGGCAACGCGGTGCGCGGCGTCCCCACCGTGTTTCCGGCGGGCGCGGATCGCGCGATGGACTGCATCTACGTGCGCGATCTTGCTCATGCCTTCGTGCTGGCGGGCACGGCACCGGCGCTGCCCCACGCCGCCTACAACATCGGCCGGGGCGAGGCGGTAACCCCCGCGCAGTTCGCGGCGGCGGTCGCCGCCGCCGTTCCCGGGGCACGGATCGAGGTGGGGCCGGGGGTCGATTTCGCCCCCGGTCACTACTGCGTACTCGACATCGGCCGCGCCCGGCGGGATTTCGGCTACGATCCGGAATGGCCGCTCGAAACCGCCGTCGCCGACTGCGTCCGAAGGGCGCGGGCGCTCTTGGCCGAGCCGGCGGAGCGCCCCGAAGATCTGCCATGAAAGTGCTCGTGACCGGTGCGGCGGGCGTGGTCGGTTCTCACGTCGTCCGCCAGTTGTTGTCGGAACGCGGTGTGGGGGTCGTCGCGGCCGACCTGCTGCCGACGCCCGGGCCTATGCTCGCGGCGGTCGAGGGGTACGAGTATCGTCGACTCGATGTCACGGATCTCGCTCAAGTCCTCGAGACGTTCACGAACGTGCGGCCGGAGCGGGTCGTGCACCTCGCGGCCGTGGTCGGGGACTGGTACAATCGCTACCCGCGGGCGAACCACGAGGTGAACCTCGGTGGAACGCTCAACATGTTCGAGGCCTGCCGTCTCTCCGCGGTGCCGCGCATCGTATTTGCGTCCACCTGGTCGATGTACCCCGACTTTCGCGGCACGCCGCACGGCCACCCCCGCTACGAGCCGGTGCCGGAGTCGACGTCTCCGATGCCGGTCAGGCCGTATGAAATCGTCAAGTACGCCTGCGAGCGGCTCGCGGCATGGTACGGACAACTCTACGACCTTGAGTTCGCAGCCCTCCGGTTCGGCGGATACTACGCCGCCGAGCGGCGGTTCCAGATCGAACCGCGCGGCGGGGGGGCGTTGAGCGACATGGTGGCCGCGGCCGCGGCGGGTCGGGCGTTCCGGCTCGAGGCCGGCGGGGATCAGGGCTTCGACGCGGTCCACGTCAAGGACTGTGCGCATGGGTGCGTTCGCGCCGTCCTTGCCCGGGAGACGCCGTCCCGGGTGTACAATATCGGGACCGGGGAGGTCACGACTCTGGACGAGGCGGCGTCCGTGCTGCGGCGGTTGGTGCCGGGGTGCGATCTCGCGGTCGGTCCCGGCCTCCTCGGGATAAAGCACTACTGCCGCCTCGATATCAGCCGGGCGAGAGCGGAACTCGGATACGCGCCCCGCTTTTCGCTGGAGGAGGGTCTCCGCGACTGCCTCGCCGATCTTCGGCGTGCGGCGGCCGGGTAAGGAAGAGTTTACTCGGGCGCGGGGTTACTGCCACTCCGCGTGGAATCGCTCGCGGATCTGCCCCACGTCCAAGCCGGCGCTCAACAGAATCGCGAGCTTTACCCTGGCTTTCAATCCGGACGTCCCGGCGAACACCATCCCGAGGCTGAGGAGATGCGCTTCCGCACCCTCGTGCCGGTAGGTATTCCGATGCAGCCGTCCCGTGTGGTAGGGGTTGGCGATCACGACCACCGTCCCGCGGCGCCGGGCGTCCATGAGTACGTCCACCTGACTCGGGGTCAGCCGGCCCGATTCGACGACGAGCCCCTCGACCCCGGCCTCCACCGCCGCGCGGAGGAACAGATCGCTGGAATCGGCGACGAAAGGGATCCGCTCGACGCGCGCCGACATCTCCGCGGGCATGACGGAGGGCAGGCGCCGGTAGGGGCGGCGGGCGTAGAAGACGTAGTCCTCGTCCACCGTGCCGAGCGGGCCAAATTCGGGGGACCGGAAAGCGGCGGTGCTGGCCGAGTGGCACTTCGTGGCATCGCTGGCGGCGTGCACCACGCCGTTCATCACGACGAGCACGCCCAGTCCCTGTGACCGCGGGCACGCCGCCACCTGAATGGCGTTCAGAAGGTTCATCGGGCCGTCGTCGCTCGGCAGCGTCGGGTTGCGCATCGCCCCCGTGACGACCACGGGCCGATCCTCCCCCAGCGCGACGTCCAGGAAATACGCCGTCTGTTCCAAGGTTCCCGTCCCGTGCGTCACCACGACCCCCGCGACGTCGGCGGCGCCCAACGCCTGTTTGGCGCGCTGGGCGAGGGCCAGCATGTCGTTGAACTGCATCAGGCTGCTTGGGATCTCGAGAAGCGGTTCTACGGTGAGATAGGCCGCGGCGGCGGCGTCCGGGATCCGGGCCAGCAGATCACCCGGGGTCAATCCGGGGGCAACCGTTCCCGAGGCGTCCGGCCTGCCCGCGATCGTGCCGCCGGTCGTGATCAGGTGAACATGCGGCAGCGGCATGCGTCACGCGATGCAGCCGAGGCGTCCCGAGAGTTCGTAGGCCGCGTCCTGGAGAAGCCCCGCCAGACGCTCGACCGCTTCGGCCTGGACTTGGAAGATCGAGCCCGACACGCTGAGCGCGCCCTCGACCGCGCCGGACTCGCCGCGCACCGGCACGGCGACGCACCGAGTACCTTGAATGAACTCTTCCTCGTCCACGGCGTAGCCTCGGGCGCGGGTCCGTTCCAGTTCCCGCACCAGCACGGCCGGGTCCGTGATCGTCCGCGGCGTGCACCCGGCGAGCCCGCGCCGTTGCACGATCTCCTCCACCGCGGCGTCGGGCAGGAAGGCCAACATCGCTTTGCCGAGCGCCGTCGCGTGCGCGGGCGCGCGCCGACCCACCGGTGTGTACATGCGGGCGCTCTTCGGCCCGTCGACCCGTCCGACGTACATGGCCTCCCCGGCGTCGAGAATGGCGAGGTTCGCGTTGCACCCCGTGGCGTTGGCGAGCCGTTCGAGTAGAGAGATGGCCTGTTTGCGGATTTCGAGTTGGTTCAGCGCGGCGCCGGCCAAGATAATGCCTTGAAGCCCAACGCCGTACTTCTCGGTGCGAGGGTTCTGGACGGCGTAGCCTTCGCCGACGAGCGTGGAAAGGATTCGGTAGATCGTGCTCTGGCTCGTTTTCAGCCGCTTGCTCAGTTCGATGACGCCCACCTCACCGTGGGCTTCGGCGAGGATGTTGAGGATGTCGATTGCGCGTTTGACCGTTTTGACCGCGTCGGACTTCGGCATCGCCGCCTCCATGACGTTGCGCTCGCCTGCCGGTCGTCGGTTCCGGCGGGGAGACGGGGCGGTGGCCGCCTCGGCCCCATCGGCCTCGCTCAGAAAGAAGGGATCTCGGCCTGATGAAAGATCGTGCAAATCCTCAAAAGAAACTGCAATAGACTTCTGATACGATAGCAGAAGGCGACTTTCCTGGGAAGGGTGTGCCGTTTCGGTGGAGAAGATGGAAGAGTTCGGGAGTAACCCGCCGTAGCGCTCGGGCCCATAAAGGCCGGAGTGTTGAGATGACGTCGCCGTATTCCCAACGAGGAGGCTCACGATGTCGACGAAGAGTCCTGTGCGCCAGATCACCTATAAGCCGGTGATGACGGATGAGATGATCGCCGCCGCCGTGCGCGTCCTCAAGGGGGGGAAGTACATCCGCAGCTTCCCGCTCGAGGACTCGGAAGGGAAGCGCTTCGAGGACGAGTTCTGCGCCTACGTCGGGGCGCGGCACGGGATCAACGTCGCAAGCGGCACGGCGGCGCTCCACCTCGGCCTGCTGGCCGTGGGGGTGGGGCCCGGCGATGAGGTCATCACCGTCCCCAACACGTTCTCGTCGGTTGCAGATGTGATCATCCTCTGCGGCGCCCGCCCCGTGCTCGTCGATGTGGAGGCGGATACCTACAACATGAACGTCAACCTCGTCGAGGCGGCGATCACCAACCGGACGAAGGCCATCATGCCCGTGCACATGAACGGTCAGGCGGTCGATATGGACCCGTTGATGCGGATCGCGAAACGGCACGGGCTCAGGGTGGTCGAGGACGTGTGCCACGCCGCCGGAGGGAAGTACAGGGACACGTTCCTCGGCACGATCGGGGATGCGGGCGCCTTCTCCTTCGTCCAAAACAAGTGCATCTCGGTGGGGGGAGAAGGCGGACTGCTGGCGACGAACGACCCACAGATCTCGGAAACGGCGATGATGCTCGCGAACCACGGCCGGGGGCGGCGGTGGTTCGAAGGGCACAAGGCCCGCACGGTGTATCGTGCCCAGCAGATCGAGATGGTGGGGTTCAACTACCGGCAAAACGAACTGCTCTCCGCGATCGGGCGGATCCAGCTCCGCTATCTCGACGAGTGGAACGAGCGGCGCCGCCAGAACGCCGATCGCTATCGCCGGCGGCTGGCCGAGTTTCCGAACGACCTCGTCGTGCCGCAGCCAAAGCCCTTTGCCATCCACAGCATGCTCCGGTTCGTCGCCCAGACCCCGCAGCGGGACGCGCTCAAGGCCCATTTGGAGGCCCGGGGCGTCCACGTCATGGTGGAATACGGGACCCCGATCCATCTCGATCACGCCTATCAGGCGTACTGCGGGGCCCCCGAGGGCACGTTCCCCGTGACCGAGCGGCTCGCCCAGACGATCCTGACGCTGCCCTGCTACCAGACCCTGGACGCGGGCGACATCGATTACGTGGTGGATGCCATTCGGGATTTCTACAACGCGTAGCACCCTCCAGCGGGCGCGCGCCATGACGGCGGGTGCGCCGATCGTCCCCATCGTCGCCCCCGTGGACGCGGTGTAGGGGCGGTGCAGATTCCGTACCGATTTGCGTATCCGATTACTCCCCAGATGCGCCAGGCTGTCGAGGAGGTTCTGGAGGGCCGGATCCACTACTTCGGCCCGCACACGCGCCGGCTCGAGGCGAAACTTGCCGAGGTCTGTGGGACGCCCCACGCGCTGTCGGTGGGATCGGGGAGCGGCGCGCTGCTGTTGGCGCTCCACGGCTGCGGCGTCGGCCCCGGCGATGAGGTGATCATGCCGGCCAACGTCTACGCGGCGGTGCCCGAGGCCGTCCTGCTCGTCGGCGCGACGCCCGTGCTCGCCGACATCGATGCGGCGACGTGGAACCTCAGCGCGGAGCAGGCCGCGCAGGCGATGACCCCGCGGACCCGGGCGCTGGTCGTGCAGCACACGTACGGGCAGCCCGTGGATATGGATCCCCTGCTGGCCCTGGCCTCGGCCCGTGGGATCCGGGTGATCGAGGACGGCGCGCACGCGCTGGGCGCCGTGTATCGCGGCCGGCGGGTGGGGGCGCTCGGAGACGTGTCCGTCTTTGCGTTCAGCAACAAGGGGATCTCGGCCTGCGGCGTCGGCGGGGCGGTCACGACGCGGGAGGCGGGAATCGCCGACGACATGGGCCTGCGCCGGTATCACGGCCGGAAGGGGACGTACGAGTCGCTCGCGCTGGGGTACAACCTCAGGCTGACGGAAATGGTGGCCGCGGTGGCATCGTGCCAGCTCGATTGCCTCGCGGGGTGGAACGAGCGGCGGAGGCGCAACGCCGAAGCCTATCGCCGCCGCCTCGCCGAGGCGGGCGTGCCGGTTCGAACGCAGACCGAGCTGCCGGACACCCGCCACGTTTATCTGCACTTTGTCGTCCGCACCCCGGACCGCGACGCGCTGCGAGCGCACCTCGCCGATCGCGGCGTGGAAACCGGCGTCCACTACTGGCCGCCCAGTTACCTGCACGCGGCGTTTCGCGCCCGACTGCCGTACCGGCCGGGTGCGTTCCCGATCGCCGAGGCCCAGGCCGCGGAGTGCCTGTCGCTCCCGTGCAATCCGACCGTCGACGAACGGGCGGTCGAGTACGTGGTGGAGCAGATTTCGGATTTTTATCGTGCGCGAGGTGATGCAGGGGTGGGCAGGCCACGCGCCGGCCGCGAGGTGCAGTGATGCGGATCCCGTACCGATCGATGCACCTCACCGATGAGATGCGACAGAAGGCCGTCGAGGTCCTCGAATCGGGCAGGTCGTACGGGGGAGAGGACACGCAGCGGTTTGAGGTGGAGCTCGCCCAGCGTTGCGGCCGTCGCTACGGGGTCGCCGCGAACTCGGGCACCTCGATCTTGCTCATGGCGCTCGATGCCCTCTCCGTCAAGCCGGGCGACGAGGTGATCATGGCCGCGAACGCCTACGTCGGCGTGCTGGCGCCGGTGGTCAAGATCGGCGCCGTCCCGGTGTTCGTGGAGGCCGATCACGAAACGCGGAATATCTCCGCCGCCGCCGCGGCGGCGGCGATCACCCCCCGCACGCGGGTGATGGTGCCGGTGCACATGTACGGCTTCCCCTGCGATATGGATGCGATCAGCGCCGCGGCGAGCGCGCGCGGGGTGACGGTGCTGGAAGACGCGGCGCATGCGCTCGGGGCGACGTACCGCGGCCGCCCGGTTGGCAGCTTCGGCGCGCTCGCCTTCATGAGCTTTTCCGGCAAGATGATCACGGTCTTCGGCCCGGGCGGCGTGGGGGTGACGGACGATCGACAGTTGGCCGAGGACGTCTCCAGCCTGCGCGACCAGGGGCGGAACCGCAAAGAGGAGGTGAGTTTCATCCGCCGGACCGATGCGTCCTGGTACGAGCAGCGGCGCATCGGGTACAACATGCACCTCACGGAGGTCTGCGCCGCACTCGGACGCGTCCAACTACGGATGCTCGACGAGTTCCTCGCCCACCGGCGCCGGGCGGCGGCCCACTACGCCGCACGCTTCCGGGATGCGGATCTCCCGCTCGACCTGCCGCCGGAGCGTCCGTGGGCGAGCCCGTCGTATCTCCATTTCGTGGTGCTGACCCGGCAGCGGGACGCGTTGTGGAAGTTCTTGCGGAGCCGCGACATCGAGGCAAGCATTCATTACCCGGCCCCTCTGCATCTCCTCGCGCCGGTCCGCGAGCGCTTCGGCACGTCGAGAGGGCAGTTCCCGATCGCCGAGCGGCTGTGCGCCGAGAACCTCTCCCTTCCCGTGGGCCTCCACATGACGCCCGCGATGCTGGAACGCGTGGCGGACTCGGTCGTTGCGTTCTTCCGCGAGCGGCCTTCCGCGTGACCGGCCGCGATCCTACCCCTTGCCCACCGCGTAGTAGTCGACCTCCCAGGAACTGGCAAACGTGACGCCCCGCACGTTCGACCGGAACGCGTACGGGACCACCGGCTGAAACATCGGTGCCCACGGCCCGATCTGGGCGATCGTCCGGTTGAGCTTCAGATAAAGCGCCGCGCGTTTGGCGTCGTTGACCTCGCGCTCGGCCTCGCGTCCAAGGTCGGCCAGCTGTCGCGTCTCCGGTGTAGCGTCCGCCGGCCAGCCCGCGCGCACCGCGACGGTCCGCCCGGGGACGAACCCCAGGTAGTAGCTCACGTCGGGGAAGACCGCCGCCCACGCCCAGATGCCGAGCTGGTTCTTGCCGTCGCGGTACTGCTGAAGGGCGAGGGCGGTCGGCAGGCCGTTGAGCGAGATGCGGATGCCGACGGCAGCGAGGTCCTGCTGCACCTTCTCGGCGATGACGCTGTTTTGCACGCCGTAAAAGACGAGGTCGCTCGAGTACGTCAGCACACCGCTCAGCGGGCCCAGGTTGGCTTCTTTCAGCAGCTCCCGGGCGCGGGCGCGGTCCGTCGGTACCGCCTCGGAAGAGGGGAGGGCCCCCGGGAAGTTCGTGGGTATCGTGCCGGCGAGCCGGATGGCTCCCGGCCCGGCAAGCGCGAGCAGCCCCTGGTAGTCCAGCGCGTAGCGCACGGCCTGTTGCACTTTCGGGTTGCTGAACGGCCCCCCGATCTGGGGGTTGTTGTTCATCATGACGTACAGGAGGTTTGAGGCCAGACTCGTCTTCACCGTGACGCCGGGAGCATGCGCGAGGGTGCGGATTTGGTCCGGGCCGATGGCGAGGGCGATGTCCAGGTCGCCCCTGCGCAGCTCGAGATCCTGCGTCGCCGGCTCCTTGATGTTTCGAATGATGACCCGGCCGAGTGGCGGGGCTCCGCGCCAGTGGTTGGGGTTCCTCGTCAGCACGATATCCTGATTCGGCGTGTAGCTCGTCAGGATGAACGATCCGCTTCCCGCCGATTGGCTGTTGAGAAAGGATTCGGCCTTGTCGGTTTCCTTTGCGTCGGGCCCCGCCTCGCCCCCGTGCTCCATCACCAGCCTGCTGTCCACGACGCTGCACACCGGGCTGGAGAGAATCGCCAGGATCCCGGGACGGGGATCGCGGAGGCGGATCACCGTCGTCAAGGGATCCCGCGCCTGAATCTCCTCGACACCGTCCAGGAAGAACGCCGCGTTGCCCTTGATGTTCATGAGCCGGTCAAGCGACCACTTCACATCGGCCGAGGTGAGCGAATTCCCGCTCGCGAAGCGGACCCCCGGCCGGAGCCTAAATGTGTAGGCCCGGCCATCGTCAGAGATTGTCCACCCGGTGGCCAGCGACGGGCGGGGGGTCTTGAGGTCTTCACCCTGGAACGTGACCAATTGATCGTAGGTCACGTGGGCGATGTTGTTGGTGCCTTCCTCGAGTTCCCGCCCAGGGTCGAGCGTTTTGATATCGAAGTTCGAGCCGACGATGAGACTGGATGGCGACGATGCCGCGGCACGTACCCGGCTCGGATGTATCCACGCGCCGATCCCCGCGACCCCGGTTGCGGCCGCCGCCATCCGAAGGAGGTCCCGCCGCCGAACCCGGCCCGCACCATCACCCTGCGATTGCATGACCGTTGCCACCTCCACACGCACGAGATTTTCACCAAATTCTTCCACAGACGCCGAATCCCTGCGGCGATGGGCACGATCGTTCCGTTTTATGGGGAAGGATTGCGCGGACTTGAAACGGAATACCGATCCGCTGGCATGGGTCGCCCGGCTGGTATGAGGTGACGTCGATTCCACAGGATCGCCCGGTGCACTTACCCACGCTCAACCTGTTCTCGCTCGAAGGGCGCGTCGCCATCGTCACCGGCGGCAACCGGAACATCGGGTTGGGATTGAGTCGGGGCTTGGCCGGCGCCGGCGCAAGCGTCCTCATCGCGAACCGCGGCGCGGAAAGCGGGGAAGCGGCCGCCGCGCTCCTGCGGAATGAGGGCTGGGATGTGGAGGCGATTCCGACCGATGTGAGCGACCGGGACGCGTGCCAGCGCATGGCGGATTTTGCGGTTACCCGCTGGGGCCGAATCGATGTCCTCGTGAATAACGGTGCGGTGCGCGTCGACAAGACGGCCGCTGAGCACACGGCCGACGATTTCGACTGGATCATGGGCATCAACGTGCGGGGAGTCCTGCACGCCTGTCAGGCTGTCTACCCCGTGATGCGCGCCCAGGGTAAGGGGCGCATCGTGAACATCGGTTCCATCTCCGCCCGCAAGGGCGTGGTGAAGCGGACCTCCTACAGCGCATCCAAAGGCGCGGTCATCGCGCTGACCCGAGGCCTGGCGGTGGAATGGGCGGCCGAGGGCATCACGGTGAACGCGCTCTCTCCGGGATCGGTCGCACCGCCGGACCGACCGCCCGACCCCTCGTCGCCCCGGTTTCGGATCACGACGGATCTCATCCCGCTCGGTCGCATTTCCGGCCCAGAAGATCTTGTTGGATTGTGCGTCTTTTTGGCCTCGGACGCGTCGTCCTATGTGACCGGGCAAGACTTTCTCATCGACGGCGGGTGGACGTTGACGATGCGCCCGATGTCGGCGCCGTAACGTGAACTCGGACCTCGACGCTCTTTTTCGCTCTCGGGTGTCCGGCGTCCAAGCGCAGACGATCACGGCGAAGATTGCCGAATTCTACCGCTCGCCTGGCTCCTCACGGAAGCCGACCCAGCTGCCGCCGGGTGTGGTCGGACTGGGGTTCGATGAGATGGCGCGCCTCGTTGGGGCGATGCGCAGGCGACGCGCGACCTTGGGGCGATAATCCTTACGACCGCGGCGTTGAGTTTTATCGGGTTCGGCGCGCAGCCGGGATCTCCGGACTGGGGACGGATGGTCGCGGATGGCCGTGGGTACATGCGGAACTACTGGCGGGTCGTGGTCTTTCCCGGGCTGGCGATTTTGTTGTCGGTTGCTGCGTTCAACCTTGCCGGCGATGCTGCACGAGACGCCTTCGATCCGCGGCTGCGCGGGGGGTGACGCGCCATGCCGGAAGCAATCACCCGATAGAGGGGGGAGGGGAGACATTGAGCGAACCGCGATCCCGGCACCAGATCGTTCAACCGAACGGCGTGTACAGAACTCCGAGCTACGTCCCGGCGGTCCGCGCGGGGAACACGCTGTACCTCGCGGGCCAGGTGGGCCGCGACGAAACGGGCAACCCCGTCGGCCCCAATGATGCGGTGGCACAAGCCAAACAGATCTACAAGAACATCGGCCGAATCCTCGCCGCCGCGGGAGCCGACTGGACCGACGTCGTCAAAGTCACCACGTACCTCGTCGACCGTGCGGACTCGGCGGGCGTGAGCGCCGTGCGTTTCGAGCATTTCGGCGACTACCGCCCGCCGCACACGGGGCTTATCGTGGCCGGCCTCGGCAGCCCCGAGCTCCGTGTCGAGGTGGACGTGATCGCGGTCCTGGAACACTAACCGGGCTCGATGCGAATCCCCAACCTCGACGAAACCTGGCAGCACCGACAACTCCTCCCGACGCTCGAGGGCATCGTGCGGCGAGTCCTGATCGATGAGGACTTTGCCGTGACGCAGGCGGCGGGACTGGAGCAGGATGTCAGCGCGTTCTTGGGAGGCGGTCATGCCGTCGCGGTGCAGTCCGGAACCGCCGCGCTCTTCCTGACGCTGCTCGCGCTCGGGGTGGGGTCGGGGGACGAAGTCATCACGGCGCCCAACTCGGATCTGGCCACCACGGCGTCCATTAGCCATACCGGCGCCCGATTTGTCTTCTGCGACGTCGAGCCGGACACGATGAACCTCGACCCCGCGCTGGTCGAGAACCGGATCAGTCCCCGAACGAAAGCGATTCTCCCCGTGCACCTGTACGGCCATCCCGCGGAGATGGGGCCGGTCGTGGAGATCGCGCGACGTCACCGCCTCCTCGTTATCGAGGATGCCTGCCTCTCCATCGGTGCGTCGTACCATGGGCAGGCGACCGGCCTCATCGGGAAGGCGGGTTGCTTCAGCTTTGGGATCCGAAAGGTCATCAGCGGGGCGGGCACCGGAGGCATGGTCGTCACCCACGACCCGGAGTTGGCCCGGCGTATTCGGCTCTTGCGAGCGGTGGGGCAATACCCGGCGATGAACGAGATGACGCCGAGTGCGCGCGAGGAGGTGCACGGTCAGCAGAACCTGGTGGAAGGGTACTATCTCCAACTCAACAACATGCAGGCCGCGATCATTCGGGAGAAGCTCCACCACCTGCGCGAGTGGCAGGCCCGGCGGCAAGACCTCGCCGACCGCTACGCCCGCCACTTCGCCGGGACCCGAGTGACGGCGCCCGTGGTGCGGCCCGGCTGCACGCACGCCTGGCGGGATTATGTCGTGCAGCTGCCGCACCGCGCTGAGGTACGCCGCGCCCTGCGCGAAGCCGGGATCGCCACCGCGCTCCGCTATGTTCCTCCCGTGTACCTGCAGCCCGTCTACCGGCACCTCGGTTTGGGTCCGGGGAGCTTCCCGGTCGCCGAGCGCTTGGCTGACCGGGTGTTGGGCCTACCGATGTACCCGGGGTTGCACACGGATCAGGTCGACGAGGTGGCCTCGGCGGTGCTGGCGGCGCTGCGTACGGTGAATGACTGAGCTCCCGGCAGCTATCGGTTCCGGAACCTTGGATCGAGGAAGTCGCGCAGGCGGTCGCCGACGATGTTGATCGGTAGCACGAAGGTAAAGATCGCCAGCCCCGGGAAGGTGCTGATCCACCACTGATCGAGGTAGTTCCTGCCCGCCGCCACCATCGAGCCCCACTCGGGGATTTCGGGCGGCGGGCCGAGCCCGAGGAAGCTGAGCGTCGCGAACGTGAGGATGGCCCGGCCGATGTCCAGGGTGCTGAGGATGACGATCGGAGAGATCGTTCCCGGCAGCAGGTGGCGAACCAAGACCCGGATCCGTGAGGCGCCGAGCGCGTGCGCGGCCTGCACGTACTCCCGCTCTCGCAGCGCGAGCACGAGCCCGCGCATGTAACGCGCATAGGTGGGCCACCAGGCGATCATGATGGCGATGATGGCGTTTCGGATGCCCGCGCCGAGGGCCGCGGTGATCACCATCGCCAGGATCACCGTAGGAAAGGCGAGCATCAGGTCCGTGACCCGCATGATTGTCTCGTCGACCGCGCCGCCCAGGAATCCGGCGGTGCTGCCGATGACCACGCCGAGCAGCATCGCCAGCACGACGGCGGCGATGCCCACGGGAATCGAGAGGCGCGCACCGTAACACACGCGGGTGAGGATGTCCCGCCCCAACTGGTCCGTGCCAAGCCAATGGGCAGGCGAGGGCGGAGAGAGCCGCGCGGCGATGTCCTGCGCCAGCGGCAGGGACGGTGCGAGGTGCGGCGCGCTCACGGCGACCAGCACCCACGCCGCGATCAGGGCGAGACCGCAGACGGCGACCGGAGACCGCGTGAACCCGCGCGGCAGCACCCGTGGGAAGCGGGGCGTCCTGCCGCGGAGGGGGGAGGAAACCCCTCCAACCGTGGCGCCCATGCCTATCCGACCCGGACCCGCGGATCGAAGAGCGCGTACGCGATGTCGACGAGCAGGTTGACGAAGATGTAGACCGTCGCGACCGTAATCCCGACGCCCATAATGGCCGGGAAGTCGAGCGAGGTCGCGCTGCTGAATGCGTAGAGACCGAGCCCGGGCCAGGCGAACACCGTCTCGGTAACGACGGCGCCGGACAGGAGATCGCCGAAGCTCAACCCGATGATCGTGACGACCGGGATGAGCCCGTTCCGGGCGGCGTGCCGGAAGATGACGTGCCACCTCCGCAGGCCTTTGGCCCGTGCGGTTCTGATGAAGTCCTCGTCCAACGTCTCCAGCATGCTCCCGCGCATCACGCGCGTGATCCTGCTCAATCCGTACAGCGACAGCACGATGGCCGGCAAGACGAGATGGCCCGACCAATCCCCGATGACGTCGAAGCGGCGCGCGACGAGCGCGTCCACGAGCAGGAATCCGGTCATGAACCGGGGCGGCACGATCGACGCGGTAAGGCGGCCGGGCGAAGGGGCGATCCCAAGTTGCGCGTAGAACACGAGCATCGCCATCAACCCGAGCCAAAAGACCGGCAGCGAGACCCCCGCCATGGATACGACGCGCGCAACCTCGTCGATGGCCTTCGCGCGGTTGACCGCCGACACAATGCCGAGGGGGACTCCGACGGCGATCCCCACCGCCATCGCCGGGATGGCCAGCTCGATCGTGGCGGGGAGGTGTTGGCGGAGATCGAGCAGCACGGGTTGCTTGGTGGAGATCGACGTCCCCATGTCGCCGTGGGTCAGGTTCCAGAGGTAGATGAGGTACTGTTGGTATAACGGTTTGTCGAGGCCCCAGCGGTGCCGAAACGCGGCGACCACGGCGGGATCCGCGGCGGCCTGCTCGCCGACGTTGGCCGTGACCGGGTCCGCCGGCACCGCATGCGAGAGCACGAAACTGACCACCGTGATCCCCGCAAGCATGGGGATCAGGAGCAGGACGCGCCTGAGGATATAGGTCTGGAGATGCACGGTCAGCCCGGGACGGAGCGGCCATCAGGCGGCCAGCGCGTCCGTCCTCGTGGGCGTATCGTCGGCTACCCCTTCTTCACGGTTGTGTAGTCAATGAACCAGGTACTGGCCAGCACGACGCCGCGGAGGGTCGACCGAAAGGCGTAGGGGGCCACCGGCTGGAACATTGGTGCGAATGGGCCGATCTCCGCAATCTTCCGGTTGACCTGCTGGTACAAGGAGACCCGCTTGGCGTTGTCGATCTCGGTCTCCGCCTTTGTCGCCAGGTCCGCCAACGCCTGCGTGTCAGGACTGGCGTCGGCCGGCCAGCCGGCACGCTTGCCCACCGTCCGGCCGGGGACGAAGACCAGGTAGTCGCTGACGTCGGGGTAATCGGCCGCCCAGGCCCAGATACCCAGCTGATCTTTCGCATCGCGGTACTTCTGGAGCGCGATGCTGCTCGGCAGACCATCGAGGGTGATCTGGATGCCTACTTTCGCCAGATCGGCCTGGACTTTTTCCGCGACGATGCCGAACTGGACCCCATAAAACACGTTGCCGGTCGAGAATGACAGCTGCCCCTTTAGGTCGCCAGGGTTCGCATCCTTTAGGAGCTGCTTCGCCCGGTCCAGGTCGGTCTTCACGGCCTCGCTCGATGGGAGCGCGCCCGGGAGGGTGGTGGGGATCACGCCGGCCAGCCGGACGGAGCCCGGGCCGGCCAGGGCGAGAATCCCGTTGTAGTCGAGCGCATAACGGACGGCCTGCTGGACCTTCGGATTGCTGAACGGCCCCCCCACTTGCGGATTATTGTTCATAATGACATACAGCAGGTTGAGCGCCGGCGCGGTCTTGACGGTGACGCCGGGGGTTTGCCGGAGCGACCGCGCTTCGTCGGGACCGATGCCCCAGGCGATTTCGAGATCGCCTCGCTTGAGCATGAGTTCCTCGGTCGCCGGCTCCTTGATGTTGCGCACGACCACCCGGGAAATCGATGGGGCGCCGCGCCAATGGGTCGGGTTCTTGACCAGGACGATCTCCTGGTCCCGCGTTTGGCTCTCCAAAATGTACGGACCGGATCCCGCCGAGTGATCGTTGAGGTAGGCTTCCGCCTTATCCTTCTCCTTCGCATCCGGGCTGGCATCCCCACCATTCTGCGTCACGACTTTGCTGTCGAGGACGCCAAGCACCGGACTGGAGAGAATGGGGAGGATCGCCGGGTGGGGGGCGTCGAGCTGAATCACCACAGAGTAGGGATCGGGCGCGAGCACGTCCTGGACCCCGTTGAGCAAGAACGCCCCGTTGCCCTTGATGTATCGAACGCGGTCGAATGACCACTTGACGTCCGCGCTGGTCAGCGGATTCCCGGTGGCGAACCGGACGTTCCTGCGCAGCGTAAAGGTTAATGTCTTTCCGTCGGGCGAGACCTTCCAGCCGGTCGCCAGCGATGGCTTGGGTGTCGTGAGGTCCGCACCGTCGAAGGTGACGAGGGAGTCGTAGGTGGCGTGGCCGATGTGACTGCTTCCGTTCTCCAGCTGGCGACCGGGGTCAAGGGTTTTGATATCGAAGCTGAAGCCGGTCACGAGAGTGTCGCTTGGGGCCGCGCTGGCCAAGGAGATCCCCAGCGTGCCGCGGGTCAGCCAATAGCCCGCCCCTCCTCCAACCATCCTCATGAGATCCCTACGAGTCACGCGAGTTCTCCCCGAGTTTCTTGCGTCCTCCGTCATGTCGCGCCCCCTCCTACGTCAGCTGCGTGCGTAAGCCTGTTTGTGGCTGCGCGCGGTCGTATCGCCCGTCGGGCGCCGTGCGAAAGGTTTCCGGGCGCCTGCGTGCCAAGGAAAGTCTTGATACTATACTGGCGGATGCAAAAAAACTCCTCCTCCGGGTGAAGAGCCGAATGGTATTCTGAGAAACGACCACACCTACGCAAAAAGCGACAGGATTGTTCGTTATGCCGTCGAAACCAGCCCAGAATCTGCTCGACGCCTTAGGGTCGATGTGTCGCCGCTTCTCACAACACGCGTGTTGCATGCGTCCGGCATACATCAAAACGTTTCCGAAGAGCACGTCGCTGTTGGAAACATTAGCGTGATGACATTCAATGGAGGCAAATGTGAGGGCACCGATTGGCTCGGTCCGGTATCGAACCGTCTGGACTCCCTTCGACGAGGAGATGCGGGAGGCCATGCTCCGGCCGACCCCCGGGCCAATCTACTATGATGGACCCGAGGTCGAGGCGTTCGAGCGTGAAGCGGCCTCATACCTTGGTGTTGCGCATGCGCTCGGGGTTGGGTCCGGAACGGCGGCGCTGTACCTGGCGATGCTCGCCCTTGGCCTCGGCCCAGGCCATGAGGTGATCGTCCCCGCCAACGCCTACCTTGCCCCCGCGGAGTGCACCATCCAGGTCGGAGCGCGACCGGTGTACTGCGATGTCCGCGAGGATACGGCCAACCTCGATGCCTCGACCGTGGGGCCGCTGCTGAGTCGGCGCACGAGGGCGATCGTCGTCGTGCACACATACGGTCATCCCGTAGACATGGATCCGCTCTTGAACTTGGCTCGACGGGAGCGGATCTACGTGATCGAGGACGTGGCGCACGCGCTTGGGGGAACGTACAAGGGACGCATGCTGGGCTCGATCGGCGACGCTGCGGCCGCGAGTTTTGCCCGCAAGGGCGTGACGGTCGCCGGCCAAGGCGGGATGGTGTTCACGGGGGACCAAGAAGTGTATCGTCGGATGGTGCGGCTGCACCGCCACGGTTGGGATCGCGGGGATGCCTACCGAACGGCCGTCCACGCCGTAGGTTTCAACCACACATTGAGCGAGAGCCTCGCGGCGGTGGGCCGCGTCTCCCTGGGTCGCCTCCGAGCCAACAATCGCATGCGTGCGGATAATGCCCGGCGGTACACCGAGGGACTCGGCCGGCGAGGGGTCCCCGTGCGCCCGTTCGCGGTGATGCCGTGGGGGGAGCATGCCTGGCTGCACTACGTCGTGCGGGCGCCCAATCGTGACGCGCTCAGGAGGTTCTTGGGGGAGCGGGGGATCGAGGCGGGCATCCACTATCGCTCCCTCGTGTACCGGACGCCCGCGTATGTGTCGCGGACGGGAGAGGATCCCGGCCCGCGACCGGTCACCGATCGACTGGTCGAGGAGATCCTCACATTGCCCTCCCATCCCGACATGGGCGACGGGGTGGAGGACGTCATGAATGAGGTCGCCGAATTCTATGCCGCCCCGTGATGCCGACCTGGCATTCCTGCCCCTGACGGCGCTCTCCCGCCTCGTGGAGAAGCACGAGGTCTCGCCGGTGGAGATCGTCAGCGCGCTGCTCCCCCGGATCGAGCGGTACAACGAGGACCTGCGAAGTTACATTACTATCTGCGGAGACTCCGCCCTGGTCGCGGCGCGGGCGGCCGAGGACGACATCGTGCACGGGCGCCGCCGGGGGCCGCTGCACGGGCTCCCGGTGGCCCACAAGGACATCAGCGCGACCAAGGGGGTGCGGACCACCGCCCACTCGCGCACGCTCCTTGAGTTCGTGCCGGACCACGACGCGACACACGTACGCCGCCTGTCCGAGGCCGGCATGATCCTGCTGGGGAAGACGAACACGACCGAGTTCGCCTGCGGGGCACTCGACGTGTTCGGGCCCCACCGCAATCCCTGGGATCTTTCCCGATACGCGGGCGGGTCGAGCGGAGGTTCGGCCAGCGCGTTGGCGGCCGGACTGGCGGTGGCGGCGACCGGGTCGGATACGGGCGGGTCGATTCGCGTGCCGGCGAGCTTTTGCGGGATCGTCGGTGTCAAACCCACCTATGGCCGCGTGAGCCGGTACGGGGTGATCCCGCTCAGTTGGAGCATGGATACCGCCGGGCCGATGGCGCGAACGGTCGCAGACTGTGCGATGCTCCTCGGGGTGATGGCGGGGCATGACCCGCTCGACCCGACGAGCGCGAACGTGTCCGTGCCGGATTACGGCGAGGGCCTCACGTCGGGGGTCAGGGGCCTGAGGCTCGGCATACCGCAGCAGCATTTCTTCGAGGGACTGGACCCCGAGGTCGACGAGCGGGTTCGGACGGCGCTGGGGCAGTTCGAGACGCTCGGGGCATCACTTGAACCGGTGGACCTGCCCCGCGCGCGGGATGTTGCCCCGGCGCAAGCCGTGCTCACCATGGTCGAGGCGTTCGCGGAGCACGCCAGCCGGCTGCGGCGGGCGGCTTCGGCCTACGGGCTACGCACGCGCCGGCGCATCGCCTCCGGCGCCTTCTATACCACGGCGGACTACGACGCCGCGGTGCAGGTCCGGACGCTATGGCGGCGCGAACTTGAAGCGGTGCTGCGTCATGTCGATGCCCTCGTGACACCCACCGTGCCGCTCCCGGCGTTTACCGTGGAAGCGCAACTGGCCGAGGCGGGTCCGCCCGACACGGGCTGGTTGACCCGGCACTTCAATTTCTCAGGTCACCCGGCGCTGACGCTCCCGTGCGGCACAACCGCCGCCGGGCTGCCGGTGGGTCTTCAGTTGGCAGGTCGGCCCTTCGACGAAGCGACGTTGTTCAGGATCGCACATGCGTACGAACAGGCGACGCCATGGCACACTCGGCGTCCGGCCATGCGGGAGGTTGTGTAGCATGGGCGTGGAGCGCGCATGGCTTCGGGCAGAAGCCGAACGACTCGGTCTGGCGCTCACCGATGAAGACCTCGCCGCGATCGGCCAAGCCGTCAGTACGACCCGCACCGAGCTCGCCGGGGTGCAACCGGCCTCCCCCGACGAGTCAGCCGGTACTCCGGTCGGATTCCTGCCGATCTCGTTCCACCGGCCGTCGTAGCGCCCGTTCTCAGGCGGGCGCCGCGCCGATCTCCTGCACGTTTCTGAACGCGGAGGACACGGCATGCTGGTACTGCGGAACGCCACTGTCGTGACCGGCGACGGCGCGACGGTGATTTCCGACGGGGCGGTCGTGGTCGAGGGCGCGCGGATCGTTGAAGTCCGCAGCGGTTCGCACTCCCGGACCGGCGGCGGGGACACCGTCATGGATCTCGGCGGGCGCCTGATCGTGCCGGGCGCCATCAACTCCCACGCGCACGGGAGCGTTGCGTGTCCCCTCTTTGCGAGCGGGGCGCCGCCCCTGCCGTTCGAGCGCGTCCTCGCCAATCTGGACTACCATCTGCTCGGCGGCACGACGACGCTCTTGAACCTCGACGGCTTCAACCTTCCCGAAGAGGTCGATCGGAGCGTTCGCGCCCATCCGATCAACCTGCGCTCCGCGACGATTCACTTCCCGTTGTCGTTTCAAGCCGCGAACGAGGCCGATGGAAAAGGCCTGGCCCCCGCACACTTGGCCATGAGCGTGGAGACGATGCTGGCGCACGGCGCGGTCGCGATCGGGGAAGTGGGCGGCGGCCACACGCTCGCAGGGGGGGGCCAAGACTACATGTACATCCCCATGGCCGTGGAACGGGAGACCGGCGTTCGCCTCACGCCTCACCAGGCTGCGGGGATCAAGTACGCGGTGCTGGGCCGACGGGGTCAGGTGGAGGCATACGACCGCGCGCGCGTGGAAGCTGTGCTCGCGCAGGTTGGCCTCGCGGGCCGGATGACGCCCGAGCGCGCGCGGGAGATTATCCACAGCACGGTGCTGCCCTCGTTTCAGGTTGCGCTCGACGGGTTACGCGAGGCGGGCCTCTTAGCGGCACGCCACCGCGTCCCCGTTGTGGTGCACACCTCCGCGCCTTCGGAGGCCGCGATCGATGACGCCGCAGATGCGGCCGGATCGTTCCTTGTCTCGGGGCACACCAACCATTCGACCTTCACGGTCGAAGAGTCGCTCGCGTGCGCGAGGCGAGTGAAAAAGAAGGGCGCGTGGATCGAGGTGTGTACCCTCGACGCTTTCGGTGCCCGGAAGCTCGTGGAGCGGCCCGACAACATGTATGCGTTGTTGAGGCACGATCTGGTGGACCTCGTCGCGACCGACTATGCCGCCGGGCGCTGGGACAACCCGTACGTGGGCATGGCTCACGCGGTCGCGGACGGCGTGCTTGCGCTGCCGAAGGCGGTCACGCTCGTCACGAAGAATGTGACGGCGGCGTACCCTGGGCTCGCCGCCGACCGGGGCGAGATCGCCCCCGGCAAGATCGCCGATCTCGTCGTCTGTCGGGGTCGTCTCGACCAGGTAGATCTCGTCTTCGTGAACGGTACGCTTGTCTGCGAGGACGGGACGGTCAGGCGCTCGGCCGGCGCGGAAGGGTGCACGTGATGCGGGTCATCGTCGTCGGGGGGGGGATCGTCGGCGCGTCAGCGGCGTTTCGGCTGGCCGAGGCCGGCGCCGAGGTCGCGCTCCTCGAAGCGGGCCGCCTGGGCGGCGGGACCTCGGCGGCGACTTTTGCATGGCTCAATTCCAACGACAAGTCCCCCTTCGAGTACCACGAGCTGAATGTCGCCGGAATGACGGAGCATTCCCAGCTGCGCCAGGAGTTCGAGACGGCGGCGTGGCTGCATCTCGACGGCAACATCGAGTGGGCGCCCGATGGGTCGATGGCCGCGGCACTGAGCGCCAAGGTGGAGCGGCTTCGAGGGTGGGGGTACCCGGTGGAGTGGTTACCCGTCTCCGAACTGCGGAGACTCGAGCCGGAGTTGCGGGCGCCGACGGACGTTACTCAGTTCGCGTTCTATCCATCGGAAGGCTACGTCGATGTTCCGGTGCTGGTTGGCGCGCTGGCGCGGGCGGCGGCGGAGGCCGGGGCGACGGTCCGGAACGGCTGCCGGGTGACTGCGCTGACCCTCGACCGCAGCCGTGTTCGTGGGGTCGTCACGGCTGAGGGTGAGCGCCTCGACGCGGACCTGGTTGTGAGCTGCGTCGGCCGGTGGACGGATCAGTTCGTCGCTCTTGCGGGTGTCGGGCTGCCGCTCGCGCCGACGAGCGGCCTGCTCGCAATCTCGCATCCTTCCGCGGTTGGGGTCCGTGCCATCCTGCACACGCACGAAGTGAACCTGCGGGCCGACGGGGGAGGGCGGGTCATGATGCGTGCCGGGGAGTTCGACCGGACCGTGGGGCCGGAGACGCCTGTTGTCCCGTTGCCGGAGGTTTGTGCGCAGGTCCTTGAACGGGCGACTCGGGTACTGCCCCGGCTTGCCGGGACGGGGTTGGAGGCGGCGCGGATTGGCGTTCGTCCC
Organism: bacterium; assembly: GCA_035307765.1. Taxonomy (NCBI): domain Bacteria; species bacterium. The sequence continues at coordinate 130,824 of DATGHU010000006.1, forward strand.
ATTCCTGCGGACGGCTACCCCGCGGTGGGCCCGGTCCCCGGGGTCGAAGGCTTGTATGTCGTCTGCACGCACAGCGGTGTCACGTTGGGACCCCTGTTGGGTCGTTTCATCGCTCAGGAGGTGGTGAAGTGCGAGGTGGACAAGCGCCTCCGACCGTTCCGGGCTGCTCGGTTAGCAAAGGCGGCAGGCGCCGAATGAGATAAGCGGTCCAGTGGTTCTTCATACCGTTCGGGGGACGGGACTTTACCGACTGCACACACTAGGCGAACCCTCCGCGGCGGTGCGCTGATCCGTTTCCACTCACTCGCCCCGGCGGGTCATCGTGGCGGGCAGGGGAAATTCGTTGGGATCGATCGGGATTTCGATCACCGCCGGCCCGCCGCACCCCAGCGCGGCGGTCACGGCATCTCCGATCTGGTCGGGGTGCTCCGCGTAGTACCCCCGGGCGCCGAAGAGTTCCGCATACCTGTCGAACCGAGGGTTGCCGATGTCGGTGGCGATATAGCGTTCCGAGTAGAATTGCTTCTGGTAGGCCTTCTCCGAGCCCCAGCAGTTGTTGTTCATCACCAGGGTGACGACGGCGATCCCATGCCGCACCGCCGTCTCTAGTTCCTGCGCGTTCATGAGAAAGCCGCCGTCCCCGTGGATCGCCAATACCGGCGATCCGGGCCGAGCCAGCTTTGCCCCGAGGGCGGCCGGAAAGGCAAACCCCAGCCCTCCCAAGTCGAGGGGTGTGAGCAGGGTGCGGGGGTGGGAGAATTGCAGACGGTCATAGCCGTACGCCGGCGCCGCTCCAGCATCCAGCGCGATGATCGCCTCGGGGGGGAGGACGCGCCGCAGTTCGGCGTAGACGCGCTGGGGCTTGACCGGCCGCGAGTGGAAATCGGCTTCCGCCGCCAGCCGTGCTTGGCGCTTGGCGCGGAGTTCCTGGGTTTCCCGCTGCCACGCCTCTCGCGTCCGGTACACCGGCTCCTCTGAAAGGACGGAGAGCAGGGAAGAGGCGGCTTCTTTCGCGTCGGCCTGGATGCCCAAGATGACGGGGTAGGTCCGCCCGATGTCGCGGCCGTCGACGTCGATCTGAACGATCCGCGCCCCCGACTTGATATAGCGGTCGTCGTAGTAGGTGGTGAACTGTCCCAGGCGCGTCCCGATCGCCAGCAGCAGGTCGGCCCGGCGGCAGGCCGCGGCCGCTTCGGGGGCGCCGGCTCGGCCGAGCGGCCCGACGTACAGCGGGAGCGCGTTCGGAACGGCGTCGTTGCGCCCGTAGGCGGTGACGGCCGGCACCGCGTGCCTTGTGCTCAACTGTGCCACCAGGTCGTTGGCCTTCGCCCACGTGACGCCGCCGCCCACGAGCAGGAGCGGGCGCTCGGCTTGCCGCAGGTGGCGGGCTGCTTCCCTGACGGCGTCCGGATGCGGCGGTTGGGGGTGCGACGGTCGGTAACTCGCCGCGGGCCCCACCTCCGTCCGGACAACCTGATCATTCAGAACGTCCCGGGGGATGTCGACGAACACCGGCCCCTTGCGACCGGTCATGGCGCTGCGCAGAGCGAAATGGAGGATCTCCGGGATGCGGTCCGCCTTGTTGACCTGGATCGACAGCTTCGTCACCGGCTTGAACATGCTGACCAGGTCGAACTCCTGGAAGGCATCCTTATAGTAGTCTCCCAGGCGTGGCCCGCCGGCGATGGCGACGACCGGGGAGTGGGCCGCGTACGCCCCGGCGATCCCCGTGAGCAGGTTGATGGCCCCCGGTCCGGCGGTCACCAGGCACGCCGCGGGAGTCCCCGCGACCCGCGCCAGGCCGTCGGCCATGAACGCCGCGCCCTGCTCGTGGCGTACGTTCACGTACCCGACGCTTTTGTCGTCGTAGAGGGCGTCCAGGACGTCGAGGAAGGTTGAGCCGACGATGCCAAAGATGTGCCGCACCTGTTCGGCTTTCAGGAGTGCGACGACTGCCTGGCCCCCGGTCATCTCCGCCACAGACGAGCCTCCCCTGTCCTCCGCAGATCCGCGTGCATACGCAGATGCGGCGGGGCGGCGGCGATCTCCTCCGCGCGCGGCGTGAGGTCGACTCCTCCACGCGGTGCGGAGCCGATCAAAAGCAATCGCTAATGTACACTCGCATCTGTCTGCCGGACCAGGATGGCGCCCGGCGCTGCGCGAACACGCATATGAGCCAGACTCGATGCGGCGCCAGGTTCATCGATGGCCTGGGGTGGTTCGCCGGCGCCGAGGTCGTCGTGTCTGCTCTCGTTCATTCCGGGAGTGCGGAGGACGGTTGGTGCCACACCCGAGGGTCGACAGCGTCGCTCATGCGTGCATCTGCGGCCGGGCGCTCCCTGCCGGTCCTCATCGGCTGCAGATCCGGGGGGCCACCGGCCTAACAGTCCGCCCGCTGCGGTGGGCGGACGAGCACCCGGCCAACTCCCACGCCGCCAACGGTGAGGGTGCCCCGGTAGCTGAGCGCGATCCCTCCCAAGCTGAAGCGCGGGAGTTCCAATGGGCCTTGGACGGCCGACGAAACTGCCCGCCGGGCGGGACGGATTCGGTGCGGTGCAGGTAACCGCTGCCGGCGTCCAGTGCCTTAGGCCAAGCCGCGCGGCGCGACCGTGACCGGGAGGGCGGTGGTGGCCGCGGTAGATGTCCTGCCCGCTCGTTCGCGGGAGGTCGTGAACGCGCGGTTCGCGGACCGCTTCGAGGTGGTGCACGCGGACCGCGGAGACGTCGGGTGTCGGGTGGAGATCGCGCGCAGTGCGGACGTGATCCTGGCGGGGTGGACGGCGGTCGAAGCCGCGGTGATCGAGACCGCCTCGCGCTGCCGGGTGATTCAGAAACTCGGCGTCGGTGTCGACAAGATCGACGTCGCGGCGGCCCAGCGCCGGGGAATCCCCGTGCTGTGCGCGGCGGGCATCAACGCTGACGCCGTCGCCGAGATGACGGTGCTCCTGATCCTGGCGGTCGTCCGGCGGCTGCGGTGGGCGGCGGAGGAACTGCGGGCGGGGCGCTTTCAAAAGGAGGCGCTGCGGGTCAGCACCTTTCAGCTGACGGGCCGGACGGCCGGCCTCGTCGGGGCCGGTCACATCGGCCGCGCCGTTGCCAGGCGGCTCGCCCCGTTCGGCGTCCGAGTGGTCTACTACGATATCCGCCGGCTGCCCTCGGAGATCGAGCGGGACCTCGGAGTCTCGTATCTGCCGCTGGACGAGTTGGTGGCCACCAGCGACATCGTTTCCCTCCATCTGCCCAGCACCCCCGAGACCCGCGGCATGTTCGACGCCGACCGATTTGCAAAGATGAAGCCCGGCGCCATCTTCATCAACACCGCCCGCGGGGCCCTGGTTGACGAGCACGCGCTGATCGACGCTGTCCGGCGGGGGATCGTGCTCGGCGCGGGACTCGATGTGACGGCGGAAGAGCCCCTGCCTCCGACGTCGCCCCTCCTGCGGCTGGAGAACGTGCTGGTGACCCCCCACATGGCCGGGGTCGTCGCCGACAATTTTCCGCGGGTGATCGAGCACGCCTACCGCAACGTAACGGCAGTGCTCAGCGGCGCGGCGGTGCCGGACGAAGATATTGTCTTCTGGCCGCCGGCGCCCACGCGCTGAGGGACGGACGGCATGACCGCGGCGCGCGACACGGTGCTCGGCGTAGCGCAGACCCCCCCGACGTTCGACGTGCCGCGCAACGCCTGCGATTGCCATGTCCACGTTTTCGCTCCGCCGGATCAATTCCCGTTCTCCGCCGGCCGGGTCTATACGCCCGGTGTGGCGTCGGTGGACGACCTCCGGTCGCTGCAGCGCGTCCTCTACCTCGACCGCGTCGTCATCACCCAGGCGAGCCCGTACGGGGTGGACAATTCCTGCCTGCTCGATGCCCTCCGCCGGCTGCACCCACGCGCGCGGGGCGTCGCGGGCGTCAGCAGCGCGACGGCGGAGGCTGCGCTCGAAGCGATGCAGGAGGCCGGCGTGCGCGGGGTCCGCGTGAACCTCGAATCGCACGGGCAGCGTGATCCTGCCGCTGCGCGCGATCTCATGCTCGGGGCGGCGTCGCGCGTGGCCGCCATGGGCTGGCACGTCCAGATCTATGCCACCCTCTCGGTCATCGCCGCCCTGCACGACACGATCCTGTCGCTGCCGACCCGAGTGGTCGTCGACCATTTCGGGCTGGCCCAGGCGGCATCCGGCCCCGCCCAGCCCGGATTCGACACCCTCCTCTCCCTCCTCCGGGGCGGCAGGATCTATGTCAAGCTGTCCGCCGCGTACCGGATCTCCACCCAGGACGACTACGACGATGCGGCGGTGATGGCGCGAGCGTTGATCGATGCGAACCCGGACCGCATCCTCTGGGGGACCGATTGGCCGCATCCCGGCGGGATCAGCGGGGAGAAGCGGGATCCCGGGCGGATTGAGCCGTTCCGGCCTGAAGACGACGGGCGTGCCCTGAACCGCCTGAGGCGGTGGGTGCCTGACCCTGCGCAGCTGCGCAAGATCCTAGTCGAGAATCCCGCCCAGCTGTACGGCTTCTGAGCCGGAGTCAGGAGCGAATCGAAGCGGGAGTCCGCCTGGTTGCTCGCGCGCCGCCATCCATGGCGCTTCGAGGTCCTTGCGCGAAATGTGGAACGGCCGTCGGGATCAGTTCGAGATCCCGACGGCCGGAGAGTCGAGCGCGGCGATCCCTATGGCGTGTCGTGCCCGTACCCTTGTCCTGACCCCCACGATTGCGACGGCCACCCGCGATCTCGGTTGAAATGGTCAAACTGCCGAGTTGTCGAGCACGAGAAATCCTGCCGGCTTTGGTTGTTTCCCCATCCTCGTTGGGGGAAGCGAGTGGTGCATGGTGCCATCGAGCGTCCATCCCGGCCATTCGCGTCGTAGCGGTTGAACTGAAACCGGTCAGCGGAGGCCGTCGGTTGAGAAGTGGCGTAGAGTGCGGGCCGGGTGGGCACCGCGGCCTGCGCGGGTACGATCTGGAACGCCAGGCCAACCAGGGCCGCGGCGAACATGCTCACAATGGGTTTCATCCTCACAACGAGCCGTTGGATTCGCATCGTCTTCCTCCCTTCAAGATGTGATGTGCTTCGGCTTCACCTTCAGCCTAGCTGGGGCCGTCGAAGATTTCGTGAATGTGTGGTGAAACATCGATGAATATATCAGATTCTCCCAGCTCCGTGGAGTCGTCATTCGCCCGCGCGCGGTCGCCCCACCGCCGGAGGAGTCACGGTGAACGTCAAGCACCGGGCATCTGGGGCGTCGGCGGGCACGGGGCACAGGATCGATCGCACCTCCCGCCGAAGGTCGCCCGAAGCGAGGCGGCCAGTTTTCCGAGGAGGCGGACCATGATCGCAACGCTTGCCTTCGGGCGGACCGGGCACAAGAGCACGCGGACGATCTTCGGTGCGGCGGCGCTGGCGCGGGTTACCCAAGACGAAGCCGACAAAACGCTCGACCTGCTCCTCCGCCATGGGGTCAATCACATCGACGTCGCCGCGAGTTACGGCGACGCTGAGCTGCGGCTCGCCCCCTGGCTGAAAATGCACCGCGATCGATTCTTCCTCGCCACGAAGACGAGAGAGCGCACGTACGATGAGGCGAAGCGCCAGATCCACCTTTCGCTCGAGCGCCTGGGTGTGGAGCGGGTCGATCTCATCCAGCTTCATAACCTCGCCGACCCGGTCGAGTGGGACACCGCGCTCAGCCCGCGCGGTGCCCTCGACGCCTGCGTCGAGGCGCGCGAACAGGGCTTGGTGCGGTACATCGGGGTCACCGGGCACGGCACGCAAATCGCTGCGACGCATCTCCGCAGTCTCGAGCGCTTCGATTTCGACTCGGTGTTGTTGCCGTACACCTACGCGATGATGCAGGACCCTCATTACGCCGCGATGTTCGAGCGCGTCGTGGCCACGTGCCGTGGGCGGAAGGTGGCGGTGCAGACGATCAAGGCGATCGCACGTCGTCCTTGGTGGGGTCGCGAGCACACGCGGGCCACCTGGTACCAGCCACTCGAGGAGCAGCGCGACATTGATTTGGCCGTGCACTGGGTATTGTCGCGTCCTGGCATTTTCCTGAACACCGTCGGCGACACCGCGCTTCTGCCGAAAGTGCTCGACGCCGCCAGTCGGTTCACGTCGGCTCCGGACGAGGCGGCACTGCGCGAGGCGACCGCGCGGCTCGAGATGCTTCCGCTGTTTGCCTAACGGCGCCCCGAACGTAGCGCCATCGTTTGAATTGGAAATAGATGAGACGGGAGCGCTTCACCCGTCGGCGCTCCACGGTGATCACCCAGCCGCCGGGGAAGGTGGCCCGAGGTCCCCCCTGGCCGCGTGCCGTGGAGCACCTCCAGCGCGGTGGGTGACCTTGGTGGAATATCTTCACCGATCCCCCTCGCGCTGCACTAATCTCCTACTGAAGGACCTCGTAGGATCTGGCACGGTGCCCGGCCTCGCTTACTCCGTCAGGCCTTGTGTGCTGCCAATGTCCCGAGGCGTGCACGGAGTTCGTCGGCGCGCGCCTCACTTTCGTCCGGGCGGAGCACTGAACAATCATATCCGAGCACATCGCGCATCGCCTCGTAGGCCGTTCTCGTGAACACCACGCTCCCGTCGGCCCGAATTGATTCGATGCCGTCCCCCCGCTGTGTCCGTTCCATCATGGCGCGCGCCTGCTGGACCGAAACGCCAGGGGGAAGGACCACCCTGGCGCCGGACCGGGCGAGGCGGACATCGTACCCTCCCGCCAACCCCGCCGGCCCGGGCGCGTGGCTCAGGCCGCCACTGTCCCTGAGCAGGTGTCGCACCTTTTCCACCGCCGAGGCCGCCGTGCGTGCCATGATCGCTCGACCGCGCGGCAGTGCCCGTCCCGCCTCGGTCAGTAAGGACTCGGCCCCCAACTCACCCGTCACATCCGCGCCGCCGACCATTACCCGCAGCCAGTAGGGGTGGTCCGCCAGCGATTCCTTCTGCTCCAGCTCCATCCAAAAGTACACCACGTGGAAATGATGTGCCAGCAGGTACACCGCGACGTCCCGCACCGGCACGTGCAGTCGCCGGGCCGCCGCCCAGCGGATCCCCGCTCGGAGAAGATCAGAATTGCCTGCCCCGCAGGTAGGGGTCAGGCCCAGCCCTGCCAGCACAGGATTGACCGCGTCGGGGAAGGCCACGTTGACGACAGCGGGGGCCAGTCCGGACATCTCCAGGGCCTGCATGAGTTTGAGGGCCAGGGTCAGGTGCATCGGCAACCATGGCCCGAAACGCGCTTGTTCCTCAAGCCGTCGCCACAGCGGCTGCGGCAGCTGCGTAATCACCCACCACGATTGCAGCGTCGCCGTGTTGACGATCACATCGGGTTCGATTCGCGCCAGCACGGTCGCCAGGGCATCTGAATTACGCATATCCACCGCGATGGGGTCGATGGGGGTGCTGTCGTCGCCGTATGATGATACCGCCGCGGCATCGGCCGCCTCCGCGGTTAGCCTGGTCTCGTCCACGTCCAGGGCGTAAAGGCGCGTGACTTCACGCGCTTGAGCCAGGTTTCGGAGGACGGTGCCGCCCAAGTCACCGATGCCCATCACAGCCACCTTGCCCATTGCTAACCCCCGCACCCGCTTCATTGATCGGGACCGTGCGCTCATCGTCACCCCGCAAGCGAAGCCCCGGAGATCACGTTCGCCCGGCCGATTATTCCTCCTTTGCCCTGGAAGGAGGCGGTGGAAGAAATGCGGAAGGCCAACCAGGCGTCTTCGGTAAGTCCCGGGACGCGGGTGCGCCCCCGGGGGGCGCCAGATTCCGCCTTTCGCGAGCGGGAGGAGAAACCGATGTTGCATCGCCGTGCAATGCTCCTCGCCCTTTCGGTTCTCCTGGCCGGCTGGCTGATCGGGTCCGGACACGCGTGGGCGGCGGGTGCCGCTCCGCCGACGGTGACGATCGCCTACCAGCCCGGGATTGGCTACGCCACCCTGCTGATCATCAAGGCGCAGCGCACCCTTGAGAAGCAGTTCACCGGGACGTCGTTTGAATGGAAGCTGCTGGCCAACGGCGCGGCGATCCGCGATGGCCTGATCGCGGGACAAATTCAGTTCGGCTCCGGGGGCGTCGGACCGTTTCTGATCGGGTGGGACCGGGGCGCCGGCCTCCGACTGATTGCGGCGATGAACGAGATGAACCTCTGGCTCGTGACGATGGATCCGCACGTCAAGACCCTCAGGGATATCACCCCCGCGATGAAAATCGGCATGCCCGGTCCGGACTCGATTCAGGCGATCGTGCTCCGCAGGGGTGCCCAAATGGAGCTCGGCAATCCCCACGCCTTCGACAACGCAATCGTCGCAATCGAGCATCCGGTGGGAGAGCAGGCGCTGCTGCACGGGCAGCTTGCGGCGCACCTCGCCTCGCCGCCGTTCGAGTTCGACGAGGTGGCGGCGGGCGGGCACATCATTCTGCAGAGCTACGATCTGTTTGGCCCCAGCACGTTCAACAGCGTGTTCACGACGGACGCCCTCTATCGCACCTACCCGATGCTGGGGGAGGCGATGTACCGCGACCTGTCTGCGGCGACCGCATTCGTCAACGCGCACCCGGATGAGGCCGCGGCGATCCTCTCGCAGGACGCCGGCGGAAAGCCGACGGCCGCGCAGTTCCTCGCATGGATCACGCACCAGGGCGTCGCCTACACTACGGCCCCTCACGGATTCTTGAAGTACGCTCAGTTCATGCACGAAATCGGGCTGCTGTCGAAGGTGCCGACCTCGATGTGCGAGATTGAGCTCGCGCCGCTCCACTGCCTCGGCAGCTAGCCTCGGGGCGGTGGAGAGAGCGAATGCCGGACAGGTCGTCGGTGCCGCTGGTGACGGCGCGCGACGTGACGCTCAAGTACGGAACGTTCTGCGCGGTCGATCGAGCGAGCTTTACGGTGCATCGCGGCGAGAAGTTCGTGATCATCGGTCCCTCGGGGTGCGGCAAAACCACGCTCTTGAAGGCGATCGCGGGGTTCATCCGGCCGGCGGACGGCAGCATTCTGGTGAACGGCGTTCCGATCGCCGCCCCCGGTCCGGATCGGGCGGTGGTCTTCCAGGATTTCGAGCAGCTCTTTGCGTGGCACACGGTCCTCGGCAACGTCACCTATGCGCTCGCCGCGGCGAAGGGCGTGCGGGGGGCGGAGGGCCGCGAACGCACCCGGCAGATGCTCGAGTTGGTCGGCATCGCCCACGCCGCGGACCGGTACCCGCACCAGCTCTCCGGTGGGATGAAGCAGCGCGCCGCGATCGCCCGCGCGCTTGCCCTGGAGCCCCAGATCCTGTTGATGGACGAGCCGTTCGGCGCCCTCGATGAAATCACCCGAAGCCACCTCCAGGTGGAGCTCAACGAGATCTGGCGGCGGACCGGGGTGACGATCATTCTGGTGACCCACTCCATCTCCGAGGCGGTCTTCCTGGGGCACCGCGTGCTGGTGATGTCCGAGCACAGCGGGCGGGTGCGCGAGATCGTGGATACCGGGGCCGCAGAAGAGTGGGGCAGCGAGGCGTTCCGGGAGATTTCGGATCACCTTCGCACGCTGCTGATCGCGCCGGAGGGGGCCGCGCCCCGGGTGTCCGCGAGGGTGGGGCGGGAGACCCCGTGAGGGCGCAGTCCGAGTGGGCGGGGGCGCGCGGAGCCTTCGAGTGGAGGCGTGCGCCGGCGCTGGTCCGGTACGCGGTGATCATCGGCCTGCTCTTGGTCGGGTGGCAGCTGTACGTTTGGGGCGCCCACGTTTCCCCGCTGCTGGTCTCGTCGCCGGTTGACGTCGGCCGGGCGCTCCTGGCCGACGTCCTGAACCGCAAGATCCCCGATGCCACCGCGGCCACGCTCGGTAACCTGATCGTCGGCATCGCGATCGGGGGCCTCGCCGGGTTTGGGCTGGCCTCGGTCGCCGTGTTCTCGGCGGTCGGTTACGACGTACTGTCGGTGCTGATCGCCGTCATGAACCCCTTGCCCTCCATCGCCATCCTGCCGCTGGCGATGATCTGGTTCGGGATCACGCCGAAGTCCATCGTGCTCGTCGTCGCGCTCGCCACCGTCTGGCCGGTGGCGATCAACACGGACGCCGGATTCCGCTCGATCAGCCCGACCACGCAGATGGTGGCCCGCAATCTGGGCCTGTCCCACCTCCGCATGGTCGTGGGGGTGCTGCTGCCGGCGGCGCTGCCGTTCATCCTGGCCGGCCTGAAGGCGGCGTGGGCGTTCGGTTGGCGGACCGTCGTCGCCGCGGAGCTCGTCTTCGGCGTCGCCGGCTCAACCGGCGGCCTCGGCTGGTACATCAACAACGCCCGGTACTACCTACTCGTGCCGGACATCTTTGCTGGCCTGATCGTTATCTCGATCCTCGGGATCGCCGTGGATCTTGTCTTCGGGGTGATCGAACAGCGGACTGTGGTCCGCTGGGGCATGAAGACGGCAAAATGAAGCGCCCGGGGGGCGGAGCATGACGGAAGAGACCATTCCCCAACTCGACTCGCTGTTCGAGGATCTGGGACGGCAGCTGTACCTGGATGCGCAGATCGACATCCCGCCCGATATCCGGCAGGGCCTGCGGGACGCCCAGGCGCGCGAATCGAACCCGGTGGCGCGCGGGATCCTCGCCACCATGCTCAAGGCGATCGACATCTCGGACCGCAAGCAGACGTTGGTGTGTCAGGACACCGGCATTCCGATCTTCTGGATCACCATCGGGCGCGGGTTCCTCATCGACGGCGCCCGCATGATCGACGCGCTGCGCCGCGGCGTGGAGCGGGCGACGACCGAGACGCCCCTGCGCTCCAGCATCGTCTCGCCGGTCCGGCGCGAGAACCGCCAAACCAGCAGCGGGGAGCTGGTGCCGGTCGTACACGTGGAGTTCTCCGGCGAAACCGACCACATCGAAATCATGATGATGCCGAAGGGGTCCGGCTCGGAGAGCATGTCCTTCTTGAAGATGCTGCTGCCGGCCGACGGGATCGCCGGGGTGAAGAAGTTTGTCCTCGAGACCTGCGTCGGCGCCGGGGGCCGACCCTGCCCGCCGACGATCGTCGGGGTGGGGATCGGCGGATCCTCCGACCTGTGCGTCACACTGGCGAAGAAGGCGACGCTGCGGCCGGTTGGCCAGCGGCATCCGGACCCGCAAGTCGCGGCGCTGGAGCTCGAACTGCTCGAGGCCATCAACAGCACGGGGATCGGCCCGATGGGGCTGGGAGGGGACACCACGGCGCTCGACCTGCACATCGAGACCGCGTGGACGCACATCACCCTCAACCCGGTGGCGGTGAACATGCAGTGCTGGCGGGGCGAACGCCGCCGGGCCCGGCTGTTCCGCGACGGCCGCGTGGAGATTGGGTACTGAGATGGAGCACCGGCTTCAGACTCCGACCAGCGAAGACGCGGTGCGGGCTCTCCGGGTCGGCGACACCGTGGTGCTCGACGGCATCGTCTGGGGGATCCGCGACGCGACCCTGATCCGCATCTTCGATCAGGGCCAGCCCCCGCCCGCGGACCTGCGGGGCGGCGTCCTATTGCACGTGGCGCCCAACGTTCGGCCGTCCGCGGCCGCCCCGAGCGGTTACGAGCCCACGACGGTCGGAACCACGACCAGCATGCGCATGGACCGCTTCACCGAAGGCGTGCTGCGGGACTACGGCGTCCGGGCGATCATCGGCAAGGGCGGCCTCTCCGACCTGAGCAGCGCCGCGCTGACGCGGTACGGCGGAGCGTATCTCGCCATCGTCGGCGGCGCGGCGTCGGTGGAGACCGAGCAGGTCGAGGCGATCGAGCACGTCTATTGGGAAGACCTGATGCCCGAGTGCCTCTGGCAGTTCCGCGTCCGAGCCTTCGGGCCGCTGATCGTGGCGATGGATGCGACAGGCGCCAGCATGTATCGCGACGTGGCGCAGCGGGCGCAGCAGCGGCTCGCCGATGTGTTCGCGAAGCTGGGGCTCTCCGATGGCCCGTGACCGGAGCGAGTTCGCCTGCGACGTCTTGATCCTCGGCAGCGGCGGCGCGGGCCTAATGGCCGCGCTGCACGCGTACGACACCGACCCGCGCCTTGACATCGTCGTGGCCGCCAAGGGCCTGATCGGCAAGAGCGGGTGCACGCGGCTGGTGCAGGGAGGGTTCAACGCCGCGCTGGATCCTCGCGACTCCCCGGAACTGCACTTTCGCGACACGCTGGCGGGCGGGCAGTTTTTGAACAATCAGGACCTGGCCTGGACCCTCGTCTCCGAGGCGCCCGACGTCATCCGCAAGCTGGAGACGAAAGTCGGGTGCTTCTTCGACCGTGGGGAGGACGGCCGGATCCATCAGAAGGCGTTTGCCGGCCAATCGTTCGACCGCACCGTGCACCGGGGCGACCTCACCGGCATCGAGATCGTCAGCCGCCTCCACGATCAGCTGCTCGCCCGGAACATCCGGATCCTCGACGAGACGCGCGCGCTCGAGCTGATCCACGACCGTTCGGGGGCGCGCATCGCGGGCGCGCTCCTGCTGCGGCAGCGGGACGGCGACTTCGTTCTCGGGCGGGCCCGGGTCGTCGTCCTGGCGACCGGCGGCGGCCCGCGGATGTACACGTACTCCGCTCCCTCGCTGGAGAAGACGGGGGACGGCTACGCGATGGCGTACCGCGCCGGGTGCGACCTGATCGACATGGAGATGATGCAGTTCCACCCCACCGGGCTCCTCGCCGGGGCCTCGCGGCTGTCCGGCATGGTGCTGGAAGAGGGCCTCCGCGGCGCCGGCGCCTACATGGTCAACGCCCAGGGCGAGCGCTTCATGGCGCGGTATGACCCCGTCCGAATGGAGCGCGCCACCCGGGATCTCGTGGCCCGGGCGAGCTATCTTGAGATCATGGCCGGGCGCGGCACGGCGGCGGGCGGGGTGTGGCTCGACGCCTCGCATCTTGGCGCTGAGTACGTCGCCCGAACCTTTCCCGGGATGGTTCAGCGCTGCGCGGAGGTCGGGTACGATCTCACCACCGGACCGGTGGAGGTGACCCCCACGGCCCACTTTCATATGGGCGGCGTCTCGATCGACGTGGACTGCCGCACCGCGGTGGCGGGGCTGCTCGTCGCGGGCGAGGACGCCGGGGGCGTGCACGGGGCGAACCGCTTGGGCGGGAACGGCGTGGCGGAATCGTGCGTCTTTGGGTCGCGGGCCGGCCGGACGGCGGCCCAGGTGTGCGCGGAGTCGACGCTCGTGGAACCGGACGAATCCGAGGTGGCGCGGGGGGAGATGGTCGCGCGCGCGCCCCTCGAACACGGGCACGGCGAGAATGCGTTCAAAATCCGGGACTGCCTCCTTGAGGTGATGTGGGAACACGCCGGACTCGTCCGGGACGAGCGGGGACTGACGGCCGCGCTGGCGGCGATCGGCGAACTCGAGGAGCGCGCCGCCCGAGCGTCGGTGCCGAATGCGCGGCGCTGGAACCTCGCCTGGCAGCAGGCGCTCGACGTGCGGAACCTGCTCACCGCCGCTCGCCTCACCGCCACCGCAGCCCTCTACCGCCGGGAGAGCCGAGGGTCTCACGCCCGCAGCGACTTCCCCGAACGCGACGACGCGGAGTGGTTGGTCAACATCCACCAGGCCGTCGGGCGCCCGCCATGGACGGAGCCGGTGCGCCTGACCCGGCTGCGGCCTCGCGACCTCGACGCGCGCCAGGGCACTGTGCGGCTGTGATCTTCCACGTCAAGCGCTTCGATCCCGAGGCTGACGCGCGGCCGTCCTGGCAGGCGCACACCGTGGACGTGCGGCCGAAGATGAGCGTCCTGGACGGACTGTTTTGGATCCTGGAGCGCATGGACGGGACCCTTGGGTTCCGGTACTCGTGCCGGGCGGGGATGTGCGGGTCGTGCGCGATGGTGGTGAACGGCCGCGAGGCCCTCGCCTGCCGCCTCCGGCTGGAGCGCATCTCCGGTCCGGTCTACGTCGAGCCGCTGCGTTCGCTGCCGGTGATCAAGGATCTCGTGGTGGACATGGCTCCGTTCTTCACCAAGTATCGGTCCGTCGATCCATTCTACATCGGCGAGGACCCCTCGATGACGGGGCGCATCGCGGAGCCGGTCGTGGTCCGGCCGGATTCCGGCGTGCGCGACGTCGTGGACCAGCAGGTTGGGTGCATCTCATGCGGCGCGTGCTATTCGGCCTGCCCGGTGGTCGCGCTCAACCCAGGCTACCTCGGCCCGGCCGCGCTGAACCGGGCGTACGTGCTCAAGGCCGATGTCCGCGAGCCCTCCAGCGATGACCGGCTGGCCCTCGTCTCGGGGGACGACGGCGTGTTCGCCTGTCACGACGTCGGGAGCTGCATCACCGCGTGCCCGGTCGGGGTCAACCCGCTCCTCTCCATCCACCTGCTTCGAAAGGGCGCCCCCCATCGCTAGCCGCCGCGGGCGCAGCTTTCAGGCGTTCACGTGGTTCTACCTGCGGGCCAGCGGCCTCCTGATGATCGCTTTCGTCCTGGGGCATCTCTTTATCATGCACTATCAGCACGTCCCGTCCGCGACGGGTGCGGCGTTCGTCGGCCGGCGCTGGACCGTGGCCGGCTGGCGGGAATTCGACTGGATCCTGCTGATGCTGGCGCTCACGCACGGCATGGCGGGGGCGCACGGGGTGTTCCGGGAGCGCATCCGGCGCCCCCCCGCCCGAGCGGCGGTGGACGGGGCCTTCGCCGCGGGGATCCTCCTGTTTTCGGGGTTGGGCACGGCCGCCGTCGCCGTGGGGCCGCGCGCCCCACAGAGCGGCCCCGGACCGCTCTCGGGAGCCGTCTGGATCCCCACGGCCCTGATCGCCGGTCTCGTCGCGTTGGCCACGCTGACCTACCTCGCGCTGGCCGGCACGGCGGCGGCGCTTGCGGCACGTCTTCTCCGACGCACCCCGATCGGCCGATGGAACTACCCCGGGCAGTGGGCGTTTGGGTTGAGTCGGGTCGCCGGGCTCGGCGTTTTGGGATTCCTCCTCGTCCACGTTCTGGACGTTGCCCTCGTCCCGCTCGCGCCCGGCCTCTATGAGCGCACCGTCGCCGGTTACGCCCTGCCGTATCTGATCCCCATGGAGGTCGCTCTGGTGACGGCGGTCATCTACCACGCGCTGAACGGGCTGCGGCTGATGGTGCTCGAGGCGCTCGACCGCCGCACGGTTGCCGCGCACGTCCCCTCGTTCGTCCTGGTGGTGGTCGTGACCGCGCTGCTCGTCGTGCCGAGCGCCGTGATCCTCCTCCGCGGGCATTGACCCAAAAGCGTCGCTCGGTGCTTTGCCGCCGGGTTCTGACCGGGGTGGCGGTGTCCGCGGATAACGGAAGCCTCACCCGTCATGAGGAAGGATCCACATGGCGGATGCGCTCACCGATGAGAGTGTATGGAGGCAGCTGCGCCCTATTTCGGGCGGCGGGCGCGTTCCCGTCCGCCGCCCAACGGCACGGTCTCAGGCGCGGGCCCGGGTGATTTGAGCGGAAACGACCCTCCACCCCTCACCCACGCGTGCGTAGATGTCCGTGTACCGGCTCCTTCCGGATACACCGTCCCGCCGCGTGAACCGCCCGGTCGCCTGGATGAGGGCCACGCCTCCATAGATTTGCACGCGCACGTCCTCGAGCGTATAGTCGACAACGTCGGGGCCGCGGGAAGCCGCACGGAGGAATTCTTCCTTGCCCAGGACGTCGCCGTTCCATTCGATGCAGACAAAGTCATCGGCGAGATGCTCCCGGTACCAGGCCACGTCCGCTTCCATGAAGGATCGGATGTATTCCGCGTTCAGGCGTTCGAGCACGGTCGTCTCGCCTGCGCTGGGTCCGGTTTCCGTGGGCATGATCATCATCTCCCCTTCGAACGGCCTGACGTCCGCATCGCGCCCGGATGCGGTCACGCCCATGAGTGATCACGCCGTCACGGTTGCGGTTTGGTCATCCACTCCGACGCGCCGATCTTCCTCGCGATCGTCGCCGTGCATGTGCTCGTTGCGCTCGGCTGTGTCGCGGCCGGCCCGGTGGCCATGCTGAGCAGGAAGGGCCCTGGCCGGCACCCCCTCTTCGGGACGGTGTACTACTGGCTGCTGTCGGTGGCCTGCGCATCCGCGGCAGCGCTGTCGGCGATGCGTTGGGCCGAGGACTCCCCCCTCTTCGTGCTTGGGGCGCTGTCGTTCGCCGCTGCATCTGTGGGCCGGACGGCCATGCGGCGGCGGTGGCGCAACTGGGCAAGGTTGCACATCGGCGGGATGGGTCTCTCCTATGTCATCCTTGTGACCGCGTTCTACGTGGACAACGGCCCGAACCTCCCGCTGTGGAAGGATCTTCCCTCCATTGCGTACTGGGTGGTGCCGGGCGCGATCGGGGTGCCGCTCATCGTCCGCGCCCGCTTCACCCATCCGCTGGCGCGGAGAGCCGGGCGACCCGCGCAAAGTTCCTGATGCGCGCGACCGCGGCAGCGGAAACGCACGGCGACGGGGGAGCCCGCGGGTCGGCTTCATTCCGGGTCCGCGCCCCGGGGCCCGAGATCGCCGGTGGACGGGGCGGCGATTCCGGACGCGCCGGGGTGACCGAGCATCCCGCGGACGAGGAAGCCGGCCGGATCCGCGCGAAGCCCATCGCCATGGAACGGCATCCTGTGGCAAGGGCCGGTGGTCGGCGCGTGCGACCGGATTTTTCCCCGGTCCCCGCACGGAATCTTGCGTGCCGAAGTTCGGGCCGGGCAGCGCGTAGGTGACGCTCTCGCTTGCCGACGTTCCGGAGGCCGCTCGGCGGGTGGCCGACCTGCTGGACTCAGCGCTGCATGCCGCCGTGGAGGTCGTCGACCGGGACCTGCTGCTGGTTGCGGGAACCGGGCCCACGCAGGCACACCTTGGGGTGCGCCTGCATGCGGATCTCTACATCCGCTGTCTCCGCACCGGGTTGCCCGCCTGGGCAGAACCCGCGGTCCCGGAACGGCCGGGTCCGCTGGTCGCCTGCCCTGTGATGGTGGCGGGCGATGTGGTGGGAGTGATGGGCCTGGTTCCTACCATGGCCGGGCAGGGAGCGAGCCTGCGCGGGCACGCCCAGCAGGTCACGGATTTGCTCCTTACGTTCGCCGATCTATTGGGAAGCGCCGCCGGGCGGCAGGCGGCCGCGCCCGCGGTACCGGCCCCGGCGGCGCCGGCGGAGGCGGTGCTGGACTCGCTTCCCAACGGGGTGCTCGGCGTGGATCGGGGAGGGGTGGTGCTCTACTGCAACCGCGCCGCGCTGGAGATGCTGCGCGCGGATATGGACCTCACCGGGCAGCTGCTGGCTCACTGGTACCCTCCGGGCGCGCAGCTCGGCGAGCCTGAGGACGCCGAACACGCCCGGGAAGTCGTCTTCCAGCGCAACGGGCACCGGTTTCGGTTCTTCCAGACGATCCGTCCCCTCCGCCGCGGCGCGCACACGATCGGCACGCTGATCGTCCTCCGAGAACCCGCCGCGGCGCGATCACCGATCCGCCCAGAAATGCCGACCCTCGCCGATGCGGACGGGCAGCTCATTCGGGAGGCCCTGGCTCGATACGGAACGTCGGGAGAAGGAAAGCGGCGCGCCGCACGCGCGCTCGGCATCAGCCTGGCCACCCTGTACCGCAAACTGCGGCGCCCCGCACGCTGAGCAGGGATCCGATCTTCCGGCCCCGCATTATCTTATTGACAATTCCATTGCAAATTGAGAATCACCGGAGCGCGCTCCAGGAATGTCCGACGCATCAGGCATGGCGAGGCAGGAGCCGCGAACCGCTGTGAGCGTTGGGCTGCCGGATCTCCGGTGCAGCCGGTGCGGCCGGTCCTTCGCGTCGTCGCTCGACGTGTGGCGCTGCACCTGTGGCGGCCCACTGGATCTGACGGGGACGCCCACGCTTACCGTCGACGCGATCGCCCAACGGCCGGCAGGAGTGTGGCGGTATCGCGCGATCCTTCCCGATATCACGGAGGGACGCCTCGTCTCACTCGGAGAAGGTGGGACGCCGCTCATCGACGCGAGGCGGAGTCGGGGGCTGAAGTACAAGCTGGAATTCCTCTCCCCCACCGGTTCCTTCAAGGACCGCGGCTCGACGGTGCTGGTGAGCGTCCTCAACGCACTGGGAGCCCGCCGGGTGGTCGAAGACTCCTCGGGGAACGCCGGGGCTTCCATCGCCGCCTACTGTTCGGCCGCGGGGATCACCTGCGACATTTACATCCCGGCATCAACCTCGCCGGCGAAGGTCCGTCAGATCCGCAGTTACGGCGCGTGTCTCGTCCTCGTCGAAGGGACGCGTGCGGATGTGTCCCGGGCGGCCGAGTCGGCGTCGGAAGGCGCCGTCTACGCGAGTCACCTCTTGTCGCCCTACTTCCTCGCCGGCACGCAGACGGTCAGCCTGGAGATCTGGGAGCAGATGGGGATGCGGGTCCCCGACGCCGTGGTCGTCCCCGTCGGCGCGGGGACGCTCCTCTTCGGCGCCTATCTGGGATTCCAGGCGCTGCGCCGGGCCGGGCTGATCGATCGCCTGCCGCGCCTCATCGGCGTGCAGGCGAAACACTGTGCCCCCCTCTACCACGCATTCCGCGCCGGGCTGGAAAGCGTGGACGGTGTCGACTATCCGCTGCGCGCCAGCATGGCCGAAGGGATCCGGATCCAGCACCCGCCGCGGGATCGCCAGATCCTCCTGGCGGTGCGTGAGACGGGGGGGGCGATCGTCACGGTGACCGAGGAGGAGATCTACCGCGGCTGGTTCGACCTGGCCAACCAGGGGTTGTTCGTGGAGCCGACCGCCGCGGTCGGCGCGGCGGCGGCCGAGCGGCTGCTGCGCGAAGGGATCGTTGCCCCCGAAGAAACCACGGTGGTGGCGCTGACCGGAACGGGCCTCAAAGACGGGGGGTGCGCACCGTGAGCGCCAAAGGCCGGGCGGCGATGCCGTACGGGTGGGGCCGCGTCCCGTACACGTACGCGGACCGCCTCCCCTGGATGAACCTGCCGTTTCCGGTCGAGGAGTACCATGAGCGCCTGCAGAGGCTGGGGCGCTTGATGGCCCGGGAGGGGTTCCAGTGCCTGGTTGTCCTCGGAAACCGCGCCGACGGCACCAACATCCGCTACCTGGCGAACTTTGAAGACTTCTACGGTGGGGACAGCCTGCTGGTCGTGCCGCAGCAGGGGGCGCCCGGCTTCACCACCAACGCCGTCATGCACGGGGAGCCGATGCACTCCGGCATTCAAGACTGCTGGATCGATGACGTGCGGTGTGCGGCGGCGCCCCGCACGGTCACGGGGGGGGCGAGCCCGGCCACGGTCTTCGACCACTTGGAGGACCTCATCATCGAGCGGGGCTGCGATCGGGCCAGCCTCGGCGTCGTGGGCGAAGGGGACGGCGACCGGGTCGCCGGGTTTCTCCGCGACACCTTTCCCCAGGCCCGCGTGGCGCAGGCCGGCCCGCTGCTGCGCGAGCTGCGCGCCATCAAGAGCCCTCGTGAAGTCGAGGTGATGCGACGCGCCTGTCACTTGGCCGATGAAGCGGCGCGGGCGGTGATGGAGTCGGTGCGGCCGGGGATCACCGAGTTCGAGCTGGCCGGGGAGGCGTACCGCGCGATGTTCCGGGCCGGCGCCGAACACCCCGCGTTCGCGATCGGCCTCTGCGCCGGGGCGCGGGCGGGATTTAAGCACATGGCCCCCACCGCCTACCAGGTGCGGGAGGGGGACATGGTCTACGTCGACGTCGGGGGCCGGTACATGGGATACCACAGCGATACCTCCCGGCATCGCGTCTGCGGCACGCCCTCGGCCGAACAGCTGCGCTTCATGGAGACGCAGATCGCCATCGTCGAGGAGGTCATGGGCGCGGCACGCCCGGGCGCCGTGATCGGGGACCTGGCCGAACTGGCCCTCGCCCGCGCCCGCCGGGAAGGGTATGCCGACTACCTGTACTTTCGCGGTCACGGGGTCGGCGCCGCGACGCAGGACCTCCCCGCGTTCGCCCCCGGCAATCCGGCGCGGCTTGAGCAGAACATGGTGTTCGCCTTTGAGCCGATGCTGGTCCGGACGGGGTTCGGGACCGCGTGCTGGGAGGACGTGTGGTGGGTCACCGCCTCCGGGGTCGAGCGCCTGAACCGGTGCCCGATCCGATGGTGGTAGGCGGGGTGGTGATGCCCGAGATCGGCCCGATCGCCGCGCCGGCGTTGACCGATCTGGTCGGCGCGATGCTCACCGCGGCCGGGGTGGTCCCGGAGGAGGCGGCCCTTGTCGCCGCCCACGTCGTGGACGCCGAGGAGCGCGAAAGTCGGTCGCAGGGGTTGGTGCGGGTGCCTCCGTACGTGAAGTGGGCGCGCACCGGCGAGATCGCGTCTCCCACCCGGGTCACCGTTGTGCACGACGGCGGGGCCGCGCTCGTGCTGGATGCGCACAACGGATGGGGACACGTCGCCGCGGGGGACGCCCTGGGGCGCTGCGTGGAACGGGCGACGCAGACCGGGGTGTGCTTTGCGACGGTGCGCAACACGAACCACATCGGCCGGCTGGGGCGGTACGTCGAGACGGCGGCCGCGCGGGGAATGATCGGGCTCATCGCCTGCGCGGGCAATCCCCAATCGTCCTGGGTCGCGCCGTGGGGCGGTACCGCGCCGATCTTCGGCACGAACCCGATCGCGATCGGCTTTCCCCGCGGGGACGGCCCCCCGATCGTCGTGGACATCTCGACGACCCAAGGCGCCCGGGGGAACGTGCTGCTCGCGCAGAAAATGCGCCAGCTGCTGCCGGAGGGCTGGGCGTTCGACGCCGCAGGCGCGCCGACACGCGACCCGCATCAGGCGCTGCCTCCCCACGGCACGCTCGCCCCGCTGGGCGGGCACAAGGGATACGCGCTCGCCGTCGCGGTCGAGATCCTCTGCGGCGTGCTGGGCGGGGTGTGGCCGCCCGAGTCCTCGGCGAACTTCGTCGGCGCGATCCGGGTCGAGGCGTTCCTGCCGCGGGAGGCCTACGACCGCGGCCTCGCCGGCCTGGTGGCGGAGATCAAGGGGGTCCCGCCGCGCGCCGGGGTCGATGAGATCCGGCTCCCCGGGGAGGGCAGCGCGGCACGAAAGCAGCGGAGCACGGCGCGGGGCCTGCACGTGCCGTCCGGCCTGTGGTGCGAGCTGATCGAGCTGGCGCGGAGCCTCAACGTGGAGCATCCGCTGGCCCAGTTGGTCCCTACCGCGACCGACGGTGGCGCTAAGGAGGCGATGTGATGGCCGTTTGGGACGATGTGATTCCGCAGGAGGAGCAGGCGCTCTACGAGCGCGGGGGGTGGGGGGGACGGGTCGGCTTCGGCCGGCGTCCCGCCCTGCTCGTCGTGGATATGTACACCGCGTTTGTCGATCCCGCCTATCCGTACAGCAGTCCGGGGGCGCCCGCGACCGTCCGGGCCATTCAGACGGTGCTCGCGGCGGCCCGGACCGCCGGATGCCCGGTCTTCTTTTCAAAGGCGCGCCGGCGCACGATCCCGGCCGAGCGCGGTCGGTGGAAGGTCACGGCCAACCGGCAGCCGATCATGAGCGATCCGGCCGCCTACGAGATCGTGTCCGAGCTGCGCCCGCTGGAGTCGGAGTCCGTGCTGGTGAAATCCGCCCCGAGCGCGTTCTGGGGCACCGACCTGGCGAGCTACCTGATCTATCACCGCGTGGACACGGTGATCGTCACCGGAACCGTCACCAGCGGGTGCGTGCGCGATACGGTGCTGGATGCGTTCAACTACAGCTTCCGGGCGATCGTTCCCGAAGAGTGTGTCTGCGACCGCGGGCTGACCTCGCACAAAGTCACCCTCTTCGATATCCACATGAAGTACGGCGATGTCGTCCCCACCGCGGACGTGCTCGAATACCTGAAGGCGGTGCGCCAGGGCGAGCACGAGCGCCCAGTGGGGGCACCGAGTCACAGGTGAACCGGCGCGTGCGATCTGGTCCGTCACTTTTGGGAGGAGGGATGCGCGTGGCACGAAGGTGGATCGGTGTGATCGTGGCCGTGGTGCTGACCGCGGCGCTCATCGACATGGGGATCCCGGCAATCGGACAGCAGGCGGGGGTGTTCCGGGTGCCGTTGGGGGGAGAGCCGCCGACGATTGACCCGTATTTCGCGACCGACTTCTCCTCCGGCGACCTCACGTTCTTGATGTACACCACCCTGGTCGGGTTCGACAGCAGCGGCAAGATCGTTCCCGAGGGGGCGCGCAGCTGGGCCACCTCCCCCAACGGCCTGGTATACACGTTCCACCTCAACGAGAACGTCCGCTTCCACGGCGGCCGCAAGGTGACCGCCGCCGACTGGAAATGGTCGTTCGAGCGCATGGGCGATCCCAAGGTGGCCACCGAGGTGGCCGACGTCGTGCTGCCGGGGATCGAAGGCTTCGACGCGCAGCAGAAGGGCGCGCCCGATCTCGCCGGGATCCGGGTGATCGACCCGCTGACCCTGCAGTTCGTCCTCAACCCCAAGGCGCGCGGCGGCTTCCTCAGCCGGCTGGCCTACTACGCGGCGGTCGTGCTCGACAAGGACGTCGTCGGGCAGGGCGGCAAGGGCTGGTACGAGACCCGGGACGCCGGGTCGGGACCGTACACCATGAAGGAATGGGTGCACAACGATCACGTGACCCTGGCGAGCGACCCGAACTACTTCCTGGGCGCGCCCAAGGTCACGCGGATCGAGATGCCGGTCGTGACGCAGGCGACGACCCGGCTGTCGGAGTACCAGGCCGGTCAGCTCGATCTCGTGCCGGTCCCGCTCGGCGACTTCCAGCGGATTAAGAGCGATCCGGTCCTGGGCAAGGAACTGCTCGTCTTCCCGCGCGCCCAGATCATCTGGTTCGGGCCGAACCCGCGCGTGTACGAGCCGTTCAAGGACGTCCGCGTGCGGCGGGCCTTCGCGCTCGCGGTGGACAAGGCGAGGATCGCCAAAACCGTCTTCTTCGGCTTTTATCAGCCGGCCGCGTCCATCGTCCCCCCCGGCATCCCGGGATTCAACAGCGGGTACAAAGGGCTGGCCTACGATCCCGCGGCGGCCAAGAAGCTGTTGGCCGAGGCGGGGTTCGCCGGGAAACTGCCTCCCCTCACCATCGCCATGAACCCGATCGCGCCGGACTACCAGATGGCGGCGGAGGCGGCCGCGGCGATGCTCAAAGACAACCTGGGCGTCGACGTGCAGCTGCAGAAGACGGAGTTCGCCAGCTTTCAGCAGGGCATGAACCGCCGGACGACGTTTGCGTCGTTCATGACCGGGTGGGCCGCCGACTACCTGGACTACAGCGACTACCTGGACCTGCTGCTGTACAGCAAGTCGCCGCTCGACCGCGTGAGCTATGCGAGCCCGGAGTTCGACCGGCTCGTCGACGAAGCGAACGCCGCCCCCACCGAGAGTGCGCGGACCGTCCTCTACCACAAGGCGGAGGCGCTGGCCGTCGAAGACGGCGCGATGATCCCGATCGTGTTCACGCAGTTCGCCGTCCTCAAGAAGCCCTACGTGCGCGGGCTAGAGACCACCCCCGCGTTGTCCGGCTGGCTGCGGTTCAACTCCATCAGCATTCAGAAGTAGCCGGCCGAGGCGTGAGGGCTCACGTGCGTCGCGGGGGGGGGTGCGTCCGGGCTGCCCGGGGCACCCCCCGCCGTGCCGGCGGGGGCGGACGGCCGTGATCGGCTTCCTCACCACCCGGATCGCGCTCACGGTGCCGCTGCTGCTCGGCGCCGCCCTGCTGATCTTCCTCGCCGGCCACTACGCGCCGGGCGACCCCGTGCAGGTGCTGTTGGGGGACCACTACACCCCGGCGACCGCCGCCCAGATGCGCCACGATCTCGGCCTGGACCGGCCGCTCGCCGCGCAGTTCGCCGCGTACGTCGTCCGCGCGGCCGCCTTTGACTTCGGCGTTTCGTACGTCAACCCCGCGCGCCACGTGCGCGACATCGTGCGTCAGACGCTTCCGACCAGCGTCCGCCTCGCGGCGCTCGCCGTGCTGCTCGCCACCCTCCTCGGCGTGACGCTCGGCGTCTCCGCGGCCGTGTTTCCGCGGTCGCCGCTCGACCGCCTGATCCAGGTGGGGGTGATCGCCGGGCTGTCGGTGCCGAGTTTTGTGACCGCCGCGCTCCTGGTCCTCCTCTTCGCGCTACGCTGGCGGCTCCTCCCCGTCGCGGGGTGGGGTACCCCGCAGGCCTACGTGCTTCCCGTGGTCGTCCTCGCCATCCCGCCGCTCGCGTACATCACGCGCATCAGCCGGGTCAGCGTGCGCCAGGTGATGACCGAGGACTACGTCCGAACCGCCAGGAGCAAAGGCCTGCGGACGGGGGCCGTGCTGCTGCGGCACGTCCTCCGGAACGCCGCGATCCCGATCGTGACGACGGTGGGCATGGCGTTCGGGTACGCGATCACCGGGGCGTTCGTGGTGGAGGTGGTGTTCAACATCCCGGGCATGGCGCGCGTCGCCGTCGACGCCATCCTGCAGCGGGACTACGCCGTCATCCAGACGGCCGTCCTGGTCTACACCACGCTGTTCGTCGTGATCAACCTGGCCGTCGATCTCTCCTATGCCGCCCTCAACCCACGCGTTCGGTATTGACGTCCCGGTCGTCCCGTCCCGCGCCCCACGGCGGTCCGGCATCCTGCGGGCGCTCAGCCGCGACTGGCCCGCGGGGTGCGCCGCGGCGTTTCTGCTGCTGCTCGTCCTGGCGACGGTGGGAGGCGCGCGCCTGACGGGGTACGCGTACGATCACCAGGACCTGGACCACACGTTCAGCGGGCCGGGGGCCGGACGGTGGGTGCTGGGGACCGATCAGTACGGGCGGGATCTGCTGACGCGCATCCTCTACGGGGGCCGGGTCTCGCTCGCCGTCGGGTGTGCCGCCGTCGCCGCCGAGTCCGTGCTCGGCGTCACCTGGGGCACCGTGGCGGGTTTCTACGGCGGGCGCCTCGACGCCGCGATGATGCGGATCGTCGACCTGCTGATCGCCTTTCCTTCCCTGCTGCTGGCCGTCCTCGTCACCGGCATCTTCGGTCCGAGTCTCGTCAACATCGTGCTGGCGCTGACCATGACGGCGTGGCCGGGGATGGCGCGGACGATTCGAAGCGAGGTCGTCGCGCTGCGGGAACGTGATTACATCGAGGCCGCCCGGGCGCTCGGTGCGCCGCCGGCGCGGATGCTGGTCAGGCATCTGGTGCCCAACGTGGTGCATCTGCTGGCGGCCCGCGCCACGCTGGACGTCAGCGCGATCGTCCTCACCGAGGCGACGCTGAGCTTCATCGGGATCGGGGTGCAGCCGCCCCGGCCGAGCTGGGGGCTGATGATCAGCGAGAGCTTCCAGTCGCTGCAGAGTCATCCGTACCTGGTCGTCGTCCCCGCCGCCGTGCTGTCGGTGACCGTGCTGTCGTTCAACCTGCTCGGCGAGGCGATCGCCGAGTGGGCGGATCCCAAACTGCGCCGCCGCACCGCCTGACCGGGGCGGGGGAGACACGCCATTCCGCGGGGGAGATCGATGGCGAAACGTCGGACGTCGGGCGCACTCGACGCGTTCGTGCAGGACATCCACTACGTGCGGGCGGCCGCGGAGGTCCGGCGGCGCGCGCGCAAGCGGGTGATCCACCCACGAAGCCTGCGCTGGGAGGACAACCTGCACGGCCGGAGCGCGTACATCGTGGACTCGGTCACCGGGTTTGCGTCGCGGAACCTGGCCATGTTCATCCGGGAGATCCCACCGGGTGCGGCCACGGGCACCCACCATCACAACTTCGAGGCCGTCGCGTACGTCCTCGACGGGCGCGGGCACGACGTGCACGACGGCCGGACGGTGGCGTGGCGCACGGGGGATGGGTTGTACGTGCCGCCGTTCGTGGAGCACCGGCACGTCAACGACGATCCGAAGCGGCCGGCGCGGCTGCTGTTCGTGGCGAACTGGCCGCTGCTCAACCATTTGGGGATCACGAGCTTCGTCCAGCGGACGGCGGCGCCGAAGGCGGCCGGGAAGCGCCGGGCGCGGCGCCGGCGCGCCCGGGCGGCGAGGGCGTAAGATGGCGTCCGGGGTCCGCTGGGGGCTGAGCCTGCCGAATCGTGGCGTGGTGCTGGACGCCGGAAGCCCAGCCGACCTCCTGGCGATGGCGGAGATCGCCGATCGGTCCGCGGTGTTCGACGCCGTCTTTACGGGGGACAGCCTCGTGGCGAAACCCCGGCTGGATGCGATCGTCCTCCTCGCCGCGGCCGCCGGGCGAACCCGGCGGGTGCTGCTGGGCACGTCCTGCCTCGCCAGTTTCATCTTCCGCCACCCCATCGTCCTGGCCAACCAATGGGCGGCGCTCGATCAGATCAGCGGGGGCCGGGCCTACCTCGTCGCGTGCATGGGGGGCGGCCCCAACACCAAGTCCGGGCATCGCTCGCCGAGCGGGGCGAAGTGGGACGTGGAGTTCGCGGCGATGCAGGTGACGGTGGAGGAGCGGGCGGGGCGGCTGGTGGAGGGGATGGAGATCCTCCGGCGGCTGTGGACCGGGGAGCCGGTCACCCACGAGGGACGGCACTACCGGTTTCGCGATGTGGCCCTCAACGTGACGCCGGTCCAGCGCCCGTGTCCCATCGCCGTCGCCAGCAACCCGCAGCCGCCGTACGCCGACGAGGCGATCATCACGCGCGCGCTCAGGCGGGTGGCGCGGTGCGCGGACGGGTGGCAGGTCGAGATGAGCACCCCCGAGGAGTTCGGGGCGCGCTGGAGTCGCATCCGGGGGTACGCGCAGGACATGGGACGATCCCCCGGTCCCACCACCTCGATGATCCACTTCTACGTCAACGTGAACCCCCGGCCGGCGGCCGCGTTCGAGGAGGCGCGCCGCTTCTACGAGCACTACCACGGCGGCCGGTTCCCCGATGAGTACCTGCATTGGCGCCTGGTCACCGGCACGGTCGATGAGGTCACCGAGCGGATCGGCCGGTTCGTCGATGCGGGGTGCACCCTGCCGATCATCCGCTTCGCCACCTACGAGCCGATGCGCCAGCTCGAGGCCGCGCTCACCCGACTGATGCCCGCCCTCCGGGACCATGCCGATCACACTCGCGCTTGAGGAGTACGATCGGACCCGCGGTCTGATTGACGGCCGCGTCGCGGTGCCCGATGTCCGTCCCATCGTCATCGGGTCGGGGCCCCGCCACGAGCGGATGCTGCTCGAGCGCGCCTACGACGCCGCGGAACTGTCGATGGCCTCCTACATTATGGCCCGCTCGCAGGGCGCCTCGCTCACGGCGATCCCCGTCTTCCCGCGGCGATTGTTCAGCCCTTCCTGCGTCTACGTACGCCGGGGGATCACCGCTCCGGCGCAGCTGGTCGGGGGGCGGGTGGGAGTCTACAGCCTCCAGTTCACGATGTCGGTGCAGGCCCGAGGGGACCTGCACCATCACTTCGGCCTGCCGATGGGCAGCGTCACCTGGGTGCGCGCCGGGCGCGAGATCATGCCGCACGGTTCGCCCCTTCGGGTGGAGGACCGGCCGGGCGCCGACTTGTGGGACTCGCTGGCCGCGGGGGGGATGGACGCGGTGATCTCGCCCGACGTCCCGCAGGCGTTCGAGGGGGGCCGCGTGGCGCGCCTCTTTCCCGCGTTCGCCCCCGTGGAGCGCGATCTGTGGGCGCGCACCGGCGTCTACCCCATCATGCACACGGTGGCGATCCAGGCCGACGCGGTCGCGGCGCGGCCGTCGCTGCCGGAGGAGTTGTTCGAGGCGTTTGTGCGGGCGAAGGCGCTCGGCGCCCAGCACTTCCGCCAACCCCACGCGACGAGCCTGGTCTGGGGGCGCGCCGCCCTCGAAGAACAGGAGGCGCTGCTCGGCGATCCCTTCCCCTACGACCTCGACGCGGCGAACCGCCGGGCCCTCGAGCAGCTGATGCGGTATCAGGTCGAGCAGGGGTTTTTGGAGCACACGCTCGCCCTCGACGAGCTGTTCACCCCGGTTCCGGCGCGGGGGGGGTCCTGAGCATGCGGCGGCGGGCGCTTCAGGATTTCGAGCATCACCGCAGCGCGCCGCCGATCGTCTGACGGCGGGGTTGGCCGTCGAACGGCGTGCTTCGGGGAGGGTCCGATGTCTTCGACGCACACGTCGGCAACGGAGGGATCACGATGCCCCGCCTGGCGTATGATCTAGAGGCCCGGAAGCCCTACCTCGTCCCAGCGTTCAGCGATGCGGAATACGATCGCCGGGTCGCGGTGCTCTGCGCGGGGATGCAGCGCGAAGGGCTGGATGCACTCTGCGTCTACGCGAGCGCGGCCGCCCCTTCTGCGGTCACCTATCTCACGAATTACGTCCCGGCCTTCGGCAATGCGTTCGTCGTCCTACGGGCCGATGGACGGATGACGGTGGCGACCGATTCCGTGCTCCACGGGGAGCCGATGCATTCGATGATCTGGACGTGCCGGGTCCCCGACGTCCGCGTTGCCCTGGGCCCGGTTTACGGAGGCTCGGTCGACGAGGTGGCCGCCCTCGCGGCCGACGCCGCCCGCGATGCGCGCCACGTCGGTCTGGTGGGAAGCGCCCACCTGCCGTACCCGCTATACGCGGCGCTCGCCTCCCGGCTGCCGAGGCTGCGGCCGGCGGATCCGCTGCTGGCGTCCGTGCGCTTGGCGAAGAGCGACGAGGAGATCGCGAAAATGCGGCAGGCGGGGAGCATCGCCGATCTCGGGATGGCCGCAATCTTCGAGACGCTGCGGGCGGGGGTGGAGGAGACCGCGGTGGCGGCGGCTGGGGTCCAGCGCCTCCACGCGCAGGGCGCCCGCGAGGCGTTTGCCACGTGCGTCGTGGGCGGGGTCGCGGCGGGACTGAAGCACGGGAGGCCCCGGCGGAGGGCGCTCATCGACGGCGAGATGGTGTTCGTCGATCTGGGGGCCGCCTGCGACGGCTACATGTCGGACACCAGCCGGTGCACGGTGGTGGGACCCGCGACCGGCACGGCGCGGGACGTCCTGCAGATCGGCCTCGAGCTCTACCACGCGGGGCTCCAGGTGATGCGGCCGGGCCGGACGATCGATGACGTCTCTCAGGCGCTGCTCAAGGTCGTTCGGGGAACGCCCTACGAACGGTACTACTGCGCGGGCGGATTCGGCCACGGCATCGGGATGTCCGTGATCGAGGTGCCCGGGCTCCTTGCCGGCAATACCGCCGAACTTCGTCCGCGGATGACCGTGGCGTACGAACCGATGGTCGTCGTCGACGGCTTGGGCACCGCGGTGGTCGAGGATACGCTCGTGATCACCGGCACGGGGTTCGAGCGGCTGACCAGTTCCCCGGTCCTGACCTGGTCTTAGGCGCGGCGGCAGATGAAGATGGCGTTGGTCGAGTGAGTGCATCTCGGGTGAGGCCCCGGCGGAGCCCGTGGAGGTGGCGGGGCGGGTGTGATGGCGACGCATCGAACCCGGAAGGAGCCGAACGGGTGGGAGGGGGGCCGTCGAGACCACCACCGCGGTCGAGGGGTTTCGCGCATCGAACCAGCGATCGCGATGCGGCCGACAGCCGGCGATGCAGCAGGAGGGGAGGCTCTTCGGATTTTCCCCGCCGATCGATGTGGAGGAAGGGATGGTCGTCGACGTTGAGGTACCCTACTAGGCGATTGGATTCGGAGGCATGCCGCTCGAGGACGGTGTGGCACGATGCCAGCGTGGACCGGGTGTGTTCAGGCAGATCAAGCGCTTGAGGAGAGGAGGCAACCGATGCGCGACTCAGTGGGCGAGAAACTGTCACGGCGGGAGTTGTTGCGGAAGACCGCGAGGACGGGGACGGCACTCGGCCTGGCGTCGTTGGGAGGGGGTATCCTGTCCGCGGCGTCCCCGGCCGTCGCACAGACACCGGTGGCAGGCGGGCGAAAGGTTCAATTGACTGAGTTCATCTGGATCGGCGGCGGACAGGGGGTCGTTCCGCGAGAGGTCAAGACCTCCTACGAAAAAGCCCATGCGAATGTGAGCATCGAACTGTACGAGGGCACCAATGCCATTACCTACCCGAAAATCATCGCCCAGCGGCAGGTCGATCCGAACAAGCCCCTGATCAACTTTGGGTTTTTCAACGTGGATGCGCAGACCAAAGGGGAACGAGATGGTGTGTGGCTCGGCCTCGATCCCAAGAAGATCCCCAACATCGCGGGCGTCTACCCCAACTATCGCCGGAAGGCGGACACGGGGGTTGGGTGGGGCCTCAGCGGGGTCGGGATTCTCTACAACAAGACGCTGGTCAAAGAACCACCCACGAGCTGGAATGACATCTTTGCTCCTCGATTCAAGGGGAAGGTCATGCTCTTCGACTACGCCTGGGGCTTCAACGGGCTGCTCGGTGTGGCGCATGCGAACGGCGGCGACGCCAAGCGCATCGACGACACATTCGAAAAATTCAGCAAAGCGGCCCGAGATGGCCAGTTCCTGGCCATGTTTACGACCAACGAACAGGTCAAGGATGCGTTGGCGCGTGGGGAAGCCCTGATCGCCCCGTACTTCACGAGTTTCGCCATCACCTGGAACGAAGAAGCCCCGGGCGGCAACGGGCCGTTCGCCTATACCGTTCCGAAAGAGGGGATGATCGCGTTCACCTATTACTTCAACATCATCAAAGGGTCCACTCCGGATCAAGTGGACGCGGCTTCTGAAGTGATCAACACGTACCTGTCCAAACCGGTCATCGGGCGCTACTGCAACCTCACCGCCACGGTGCCGGCGGTCACCGGTGTTACCCTCGAGTCGAAACTTCAGCACGAAGCCGTGTTCCAGCCGAGCGCGATCGAGCACGCGATCCAGCCGGATTGGGCCACGGTGAATGAACAAAACAACGCGTGGAAGCAGCGTTGGGACCGCGAGGTCAAGGCCAAGATGTGAGACGATGCCCGACGGGATAGTCGGGGCCGCCATGGGGGCACGGGAGAGCGAGGAGCCGTCGCTCGGTCACGCCGTTGAGCTGCGGCACATCAGCAAGCGCTACGGCAGAGTCGAGGCGGTCCGAGATGTTTCTCTCGACATCCGGGAGAACGAGTTCTTCTCGCTCCTCGGCCCCAGCGGGTGCGGCAAAACCACAATCCTGCGGATGATCAGTGGGTTCGAGAGACCCACCGCGGGGGAGATCTTTTTAAAGCAGCGCCGGGCGAACGATATTCCCCCCTATCGCCGGGACACGAACCTCATTTTTCAACACTTGGCGTTGTTTCCTCACCTGGACGTCTACGACAACATCGCGTTCGGCCTGCGGCTGAAAAGGCTTGACCGAGGACCGATCCGGCAGAAAGTGCACCGGATCCTCGACCTCGTCGACCTGGGAGGCTTCGGGACACGCCGGGTCCACCAGCTCAGCGGCGGCCAGAAGCAGCGCGTGGCGATTGCCCGCGCCCTCGTCAACGAACCTGCGGTGCTCCTGCTTGACGAACCGCTTGGCGCGCTGGACCTCCGCCTTCGAGTGCAGATGCAGGTCGAGCTCAAGGAGATCCAGCACCGCGTGGGCACGACCTTCATTTATGTGACCCACGATCAGACCGAGGCCCTGACCATGTCCGATCGGATCGCCGTGATGCATGACGGAACCGTCGAGCAGGTCGGGACGGGCCGGGAGGTCTACGAACTGCCCCGGACGCGGTTCGTCGCCACGTTCCTCGGCGAGAGCAACCTCTTTGAGGGACAGGTGGAGGAGCGGGCTCAGGATCACACCACGGTCTCCGCGTCCGGGCAAGCCTTCGTGGCTCCCCCGAACACCGCCGCCGCGCCTGGAACAACCGTATATGTTTGTGTTCGTCCGGAGCGGGTGCGCGTCGTCGCCGCCGCCGAGTCCCAGTCTGACCTCGACGCGTGCGAGAACAGGTATCCGGCAAGGGTGCGAGATATCACCTTCAAAGGCGCGTTCATCGAATATCGGCTGCTGACCCCCTTCGACCAACCCATGATGGTCCAGGTGCACTCCGACGGGCGCCGGCTCATGGAACGGGGCGAATCGATCATCGTCGCCTGGCGCCGGCATGATTGTGTGGTGCTGACGGCGTGAACCTCCGGGCCGTTTCAGAGCGGCCGGGAGAGCGTCCCCGGCGGCGCTGGGGGGAGGCGCTTGTGGTGCCCGGGCTGATCGGCCCGGCGGTCGTCTTTATTCTGGCGCTCCTGGTTACCGCCCTGCTGATCCTCCTGGTCAACAGCGCGTTTCACTTTACGGGGACCCAGGTTCAACCCATTCTCACCTTTGAGGCCTATCGCCGGTTCTTCGGGGATCCGTTCTACGCGAATGTCGTCTGGCAGGAGATTCGGCTTGCGGTCATCACCACGGCCATCTGCCTGGTGATCGGGTATCCGACGGCATACGCCATCACCAAGATCCGCAACCCGGGGTGGGTCATCGTCGCCTACATCCTCATCTTCTCGCCGCTCTTGACCAGCGGCATCGTCCGCGCGTATGGCTGGCTGATTATTCTCTCCCGTGGTGGCCTCGTGAACTGGGCGCTCCAGAGCCTGCATCTCGCGACAGCCCCGGTTCGGTTGATTTTCAACGTTACCGGGGTGACCATCGCGCTCGTGCACGTTCTCCTGCCGTTCACCGTGTTCCCGATCCTCAGCGTCTTGCTGCGGATGGATCCGGCCCTGCGGGAGGCAGCGGCGGACCTGGGCGCCAACCGTGTCCGGACCTTTCTCCGAATCACGTGGCCGCTCTCGTTTCCTGGGCTGTACGCGGGGGCCCAGTTGACGTTTGTCCTGGCGATGAATGCGTATGTCACCCCCCAGCTCTTGGGCGGGGGCCGTGTCCAGGTGCTTCCTCTCCTTATTTATGAGAACATCTCGGATCTGAACTGGCCGCTGGCCGCGGTGGAGGCGATTGCCCTCATCGGGCTCGTCTGGATGATTATCCTGGCCTCAAACCTCCTCTTTCGACAATCTGTCGCGATCGCCGAAGGACGGAGCTGATGTCCGACCGCCGCGACGCCCTAACGGTGGGGCTCTGGTGCTTCCTGGGCATGGTGGGCGTGTACATGCTCGCTCCACTCGCCCTGGTGATCATCGACTCCGTCAACCCCTCGACGTATGGGATGTTCCCCTTTACGGGGGTCACCCTGCATTGGTACGTGAATGCGCTGTTCCAGGTACCCGAGTTCAGGAGCGGGCTCAGCAATTCGCTGGTGGTGGCGTTCGGCGCCGTCGTCTTATCCGTGATCCTGGGGACGTTGGCCGCGTACGGGCTCGTGCGGTACCGATTCACTACCCGGGAGCTCACCCAGTCCTTCCTGCTGCTCCCGCTGATCGTGCCGGCGATCGTGTTCGGGGCGGCGTTGTTCCTCTTGTACATTCGGATCGGGCTCTACGGGACGCTCTCCGGCTTGATCCTGGGGCACGCGCTTTTGGGACTGCCGTTTGTCGTCTCGATCGTCGCCGCCAGCCTTCAGACGTCGGGGCGGGACTACGAAGAAGCCGCGATGGATCTCGGCGCCAACCCAGTGCTCACCTTCTTCAAGGTGACGATTCCATCCATCCGCCCGGGCCTCATCGTCAGCGCGTTATTCGCCTTTGTGACGTCCTTTGATCAGGTCGAGGTCTCCCTGTTTCTCACCCGCCCGCGGAATAACACCCTGCCGATCGCCATGTTCAACTACGAGCAAAACTACCAGGACCCAACATTGGCGGCGATCTCTGCCGTGCTGATTGGGTTCACGGTGGTGCTCGTGCTCATCGCGGTCTCACTCCTCAAGACCCAAGATTATCGGAAGCTGATTCAGAGACGGTAACGGCAAGGAGACATCGCTCCATCGGGAGGCGCAGATCATGGCCGAGTCTTTCGAGATCGGGACCGCCAACGTGCCGCGGGGGACAATGGGAAGGGGGTACATCGAGAGTGCCTACCTGCGCGATGGTTCGCGGGTTCGCATTCCCTTGATGGTCGTCCACGGCGCCGAGCCGGGGCCGGTCCTTTGGGTGGGCTCGACGGTGCACGGCGATGAGATTCCAGGGTGTGAGGTCATCCGGCGCCTCGTCCGGGAGCGATTGGATCCCAAAAAACTGCGGGGGACGGTCGTGGCGGCACCGGTGCAGCATCCCGTCGCCTACATGACCTCGTCTCGGTTCACCTTCCACGACGGCGTCAACATCAACCGGGTGTTCCCCGGCAATCCCAGCGGGACGCTGACGGAACGAATTGCCCACGATCTCTTCGCCAACGGGGTGGCCGCTGCGGATGTGGTGCTGGACATCCACTCCAACGCGATCGGCGCGGTGAGTTTCAATATTGTCCGCACCGGTGGCTCGGGAGCGGCCTGGGACGCGCAATGGGACCTCGCCGAGGCATTTGGCATCACCATCGCCGTTGGGCAGATCGGCCAGACCGGTCTCAGCGGGATGTTGCAGGATGCCGCGCTGGCCGCCGGGAAGCCCGCGCTGACGATCGAACTGTCCGGCGGCTACGTGTGGGAGGAGCCTTCGGTTCGCGCCGGGGTGACCGGGGTCTTGAATGTCATGAGGTTCGTCAAGATGATCGACGGCCCGAGAGAGCCTCAGACCGAGGTGCAGGTGATTCCCGGGCGGCTGACCAATCGCCACTACCTCACCTGCCAGCGGGGAGGCCTCGTCCGCCCGCTCAAGCCGCTGGGCGCCGCGGTCAAGCGCCACGACTCGGTGGCCGTGCTGTACGACGTTTTTGGTGATGAGGTGGAAGCGATCCTGAGTCCGATTGATGGATGGGTGGTGACCTATCCGGTCACAGGGAACCGCACGGCGGTGAGCGGCGACAGCATCGCGTTTGTCTTCGGGACCTGAGCTCCTGCGCCGGGTCCCACCGGACCGGACTCCTCTCGTTTTCTCCGGGCGCCGATGGACCAAGGCGCCCGGCACGCGCTCGGCCGGCGCGGGTCATGTCATTTCCGGCAGCTCGTCCGCGGCCATGATGTCGGTCCATACCTCGGGGCCACGCTCCGTGAGCAGCAGCATATCTTCCAAATGGATCGCGCCGAGTCCCGGGACCCGGTCCATCACCTCGACGCACAGGACCATGCCGGGCAGCAGCGGAGCAGTGACCCCGGGTGTCAGCACCGGATCCTCCACGACACCGTAGCCGGTGCTGTGCCCGACGTAGCGGTAGGCGAAGGAGAGCCCGTGCGACTTCACGAGTTCCCGGAACCGCTCGTACACCTTTTCGGCGATCATGCCCGGGCGCAGGGATGCGATCACCTCTTTTTGGACCGTGCGCACCTTTCGATAGAGCTGCCGCTGCTCGGGTGTCGCTTCGCCGATCACCACCGTCCGCGCCATGTCGGTGTACACGCCGGAAAAGAACCCGACCATGTCCACCCTTAACAAATCACCCGGCCCGATCATGCGGTCGGTAGGGTGCGCATGCACTTCCAGCGTGCGCTCCGGTCCTGATGCAAGCGAGAGAAACGGGATGAGCCCCTCGCCAAGGGTCAACAGGGCATCCTGCATGCGCCCGTACACGCTCCGCTCGGTGACGTTTCCCCCTGCCGCGAGCGAAAACGCAATCTGAATGGCTCGTTCGGCCGCCCGGCTGTACCGGCGGTGCTGTCGGCTTTCAGCGGGAAGCCGAACCTGCCGGCTCGACTGGAAGAGGTCTCCGGCATCCTCAACGCCCGCTTCGGGCAGCAGCGACGTGAGTTGTTGGGCATCGGCCGCGGGCAGAAAATCCAGCTCCACGAGCAGTGTGCCCTGATGGATGTCCCGGCGTTTCAGCAGACCGGCCAGAGCCTCCACAGGCCCGGTCACGTAGGTGACGACCTCGGGAATGCCGCCTTTGGATCTCGCCGTCTCTTCCAGGACGGCCTGGACGAGCAGCACAGGGTTTCCGGTGGCCGGGATGACGACGAAGGCGAACCGCCGCCGGATCATCACCTGGCTGGCGAAGTGCACTCCGGCCAAGTGCCGAACACTCTCCGGCGATGCCGCCACGGCGGCCAGCGCCTGCCTTCGCCGCACTTCTCCCTGGACCTGCTGCCACGTGCTCACCATCGCCATCCCTCCCTGTATTGGTTCTCGATCAACCCTCGATTCCCGACGCGCGCGTCTGCCGATTCATGCGCTCAAACAGCTCTCGGACCAACAACGGCCGGCGCCTGGGCGCGGGCCTGCCGGATTCTCCGGGATTTCATGGACTCCGGGCTCTCGTGACAGGTACGTTTGGCAAACGGTCAATCGCGAGGTCGTGCCTGCACGTCTTCCATTTCCATGGCTCAGGGTGCGTTGCCCGCGGTGCGCTGATGCCGTGCCTCAGTTCCGGGGACGACGTGCCTCCTTTCGAGGTGGTCTATCATTTCGCCCAGATCTGTGCGCAGCCCTCGTCTCAGCGTCAAGCCCGTGGGGTTGCATCCGCGTGTCCCTGGAACCGCGGCATGACTTCCTTTGCCAAAAGCTCCATCGACCGCCGCCAAAGCATCGGTTGATCCCAATCGTGCCCGGTGATCAGCAGTGTGCCGAAGTGGCCGATGTCATCGCGGAGCGCAACCAATTGATCGAGCACGCGGTCGGGGGTCCCCGCCATGACTTGAGCGTGTTTGATCACATCGACTGTCGCTTCTTCGTCCGGCATATCGGGAGTCGGCTTGATCATGAACAGCGCCTTGCGTACGGTACTGAGAGTGTACTTGAAGAAGCTGTAGTAGTATGACAGTGCGTTGGTTGAGTCGGCAAGATAGTCCTCAGCCTGCGCGTTCGTCTCGGTGACGAGGACGCACCGAGCCACCCGCCAGACACTCGGATCGGGGCGCCGTCCCGCCTGCTCGCAGCCCTCTGCGTATCGCTCCCAATGGCCTCGAAGATACCGCTGATTGAAAAAGTTGCCGGAGATCGGGATCCACCCGCGCTCCCCGGCGATTTTGGCGCTGGGGGAGTTGGGCGTCACGAGCGACAGCGCGATCGGCGGGTGTGGAACTTGGTACGGCCGCGGGCCCCATCCAACTTTGTATTCCGGCCAGATGTTGTCCTTGAGCGAGAGATGCCAGAACCGCCCGGGGATTTCATAGGGGGGATCCTGGGTCCACAACTTCTGCACCATGTCGATCGATTCGAGCAACATCTGGGAGCGCGCTTCGGCCTGAGGGAGGTCAAACACTTCCATGTCGCTCCCCAAGCCCCCCGAACCGATGCCCATGATGAAACGCCCGCGGCAAAGGTGATCGAACATGGCGGTCTGTGCGGCGGCGACGAGGGGATGTGTCTGCGGAAGATTGATGACACCCGTGCCGAAGCAAATTTTCTGCGTGCGGTCGATCAAGGTCGACAGGAACATCAGAGGCGAGCTGATCCGCTCGCTCCACGAGGTGAAATGCTCGCCGACGAAGACCTCCGCGAAATCAAGTGTGTCGGCCCAGATTATGGCCTCGCGATCTTCCTCAAGAATGGTGCCATAATCTCGACTCGGGTGATGGAATGGCATCGTGAACATACCGAGCTTGACGCTCACGGTGACCTCCTCGGGTGCTCATCACGGAAGTCTCGCCGACCGCGGGCCTGCGCTCTCAGTATAGCCAGAACGCATCCGCCCTGCCTGTCCGGGGGCGGATGTGCTTTCGCGAGAACCTGCCGATCTCAACGTGTTCCGCCGGGACGGAGGACACCTGCCGGGGAAGAGCGGGGCATCCGGGTCGCGCCCGTAGGGTTCGGTGTTCGACGTCTCGCAGTTCGAGCAGGATACCGCGTGCGGGCGCCGGTATTCACACCGAGGACTATCGCATGCCCGGCCAGGAAGATACCCAGAACGGAGGGCGATGATGCCGAAAGCCGAACAGGAATTTGTGAGGCCTGATCACATACCCTGGCTCCCGGTGACCGAATCGGCCACCGCGGGGGCGGGGGGACCCGGGATTACCCAGAAGATTCTCAGCGAGGACCGAGACACCGGAGAGGTGACTCGGCTGCTCAAGTTTGAACCCGGCGTCGAGACGAAGGGAACTCTCGCGCACGACTTCTGGGAAGAGGTGTGGATTCTGGAGGGGGAGCTCATCGACCTCGGCAAGGCCCAAACCTTTGCGGCCGGCATGTATGCGTGCAGACCCCCGGCGATGCGCCACGGCCCGTACCGCACGCCCCGGGGGTGCGTCACGTTGGAATTCCGATACTTCAAAAAATAGGCACCGTCGACACCCACGGACGCTCGAGGCGCATGATTGAAGGAGGGAAACGGAGATGCCCGGGCTCAGATTCGGTATGTGGCTTCCGACGTACGCGTGGGCGGATGCACGTCCTGAGCACGTTCGGCGCCTGACGCAGAGCATCGCGAAGTGCGAGGAGCACGGTCTGGACATCTGGGTCATTGATCACCTCCTCGCCGCCCCGGGACTCTATGGGGTTGCCTGGCTCGAACCCCTGAACGCCCTGGCTTTCGCCGCAGCGCTGACGCGGAACGTGCGACTGGCGACAGGCATTCTGGTGCTCCCGATCCGTCATCCCGTCGTCCTCGCCAAGGAGATCTCCACCCTCTGCCACCTGTCCGGGGGGCGGTTTGTCTTCGGCATCGGCCCTGGCTGGCACGCCCAAGAATTCGAAGTCACCGGGTCTCGGATCGAGGAGCGGGGCCGCCGCACGGACGAGATCCTGGAGGCCGTGACCCTGCTCCTGAGCCAGCCCCAAGCCAGTTTCCAGGGACGGTACTACCGGTTTCAGGACGTGACTATTGATCCCCGGCCGGCGGCGCTTCCCGAGATCTGGGTTTCGGGAGGTTCCCGAGTCCCCGACCCGCACGAGCACGACGTGCCGTTCATTTCCAAGACGGTTCTCGCGCGAATCGTGAAATACGGCAACTGGTTCTCCCGCTGCTCCGGAACTCAGGAGTGGGTGAAGCGCGATTGGACGCAGATCCAAGCCCACGCCCGAGCGTCGGGAAAAGACCCGGCGGGGATCACGTTCGGGCACTGCAACTTTATTCACCTGGTGGAGACGAACGATCACGCCCGCGCGCTTGCGGAGTCGCGGGGGGCGTTTCTCCGGGTCATGGGGACACACCGGTCCTACGAGCATTTGCAGGAGTGCTACATGATCGGGAGCCTCGACCACATCAATGGCCGGATCGCCGATCTCGCGGCCGCCGGCCTCAAGTACCTCGTGCTCGGTCCGGTGACGGATGATCCCCGGCAGATCGACCTCCTGGCAAAACATGTGATGCCTCAATTTGCCTAACGTGCTCACGGCGCCGGCCGCGCGTGCCCGAGGGTGAGTCGGACGCCACGGCCACACGCTCCAGAACGCAGGCCTCGAATTTGCCACCGAGCATCCGCAGATCCCGGAAGGGCAGGGCGATCGAGAGGCTCCACAGAAGATAGCCCCATGATGCCAAACGACAATCGCGCGGAATTTCGAAAGATCGATCACATCGGCGTCGTGGTGGAGAGCCTCGCCGAAGCGCACCACTGGCTCGGGGAAATCTTCGGGCTTCCCGTCCTCCGGAGGATAGAGAATCCCGTCGGGAAGATTCGGGGCGTCTTCTACGCATGCGGTGACATTGCCATCGAAGTGCTTGAGATCGGGGATCCAGAGCTCCGGCGCCAGCGGCTGGGGACCGGCACCCGGGCGCGCATCGAGCACATCGCCGTCGAGGTGGACAAGCTTCACGCGGCGCTGGCCGCTCTCAGCCCCTTGGGCGTGCGGACG
Organism: bacterium; assembly: GCA_035307765.1. Taxonomy (NCBI): domain Bacteria; species bacterium. The sequence continues at coordinate 170,333 of DATGHU010000006.1, forward strand.
ACCTTGCCGGAGCCTCGGCGTAGCGCCGACACCCTGAGCATGTGGACCATCGCAGAGACCACGGGCGGCATTTCATATCAACTGATGGAAAAGGGACGGGCCCCCGACACGGGCGGGTCATCTTCCGGATCCTCCCCGTGACCGATCCGTCCCGCCTCAGGCGGGTACGTACGCAACCATCTCGATCTCGATGTGCAGTTCGGGCCTGGCCAGCGCGGCCACCGCGACGGTGGTGCGGGCGGGAAGGTCTCCTGTAAAGTACGAGCGGTACACGGCGTTCATCGCCGCGAAGTCGTTGATGTCCGTCAGGTAGACGGTCGCCTTGAGCACCTTGTCGAGCCCCGAGCCACCGGCGGCGAGAACCGCTTTGAGGTTCTCGAACGTGTTGCGGGTCTGCCCGTCGATGTCCGCGGGGACCTTCCCGTTCACATCGGCCCCCACTTGGCCCGCCGTGAAGAGCAGGTTGCCCAGTCGAATCCCGGGAGAGAATGGGGGATTGGGACCCGGCCGCCCGGGGGGAAAGATCGCCTTCCGCTCCATGGATCACCTCCGGTCGAGATCGTGCCGATCGCCGGGCGGCCGTCGGCCTCCGCTGCCGCGTGATGTTGGCCGCCGCCCGTGTCCACTTTCGGCGCGATGGGGTTTCCTTCCCTCCGCGCGGAACGCTCGATGACGGGGCGCGCCGTCACCTTCGCGCGCCCACCGGCGTGGATCGCCGGTGGGGCTCATCCATGCTGATCCGTCCGGGGCCCCCCCGGCGGGAGCACGGATGATCCCTCCACCCAACGTCTTGCCAGCACCGACGGCGGCTCAACGGGCGCGACGCGTATCCGGGCGTCGACCACGACGGCGCCGAGCGGGTGGACGATGATGGGATTGCAGTCGAGTTCGGCGATCTGAGGAAGGTCCTCGACCATCACGCCGACCCGCAGCAGCGCGTCCTCCAGCGCGGCGATCTTGGCCTTGGGCTGGCCGCGAAAGCCGGTCAGCAGCGGGTATGTCCTCAGGTCGCGGATCATCTCCGACGCATCCGGCGCCGATAAGGGGGTGAGCCGAATGGAGACATCGCGGAGCAGTTCCACGAGGATGCCGCCGGCGCCGCAGGCGACGATGGGGCCAAACTGGGGGTCGTGCACGACCCCCACGATCATCTCGACGCCCTTGGGCGCCATCGCCTGGACCAGGAATCCCGCCGGCGGGGTCCCGCTGGCCGCGAGGCGGTCCGCCATTTCCTTGGCCGCCGCCCGGGCCGCCTCCGCCCCGCGCAGATGCAACTGGACCGCTCCGGCATCGGTCTTGTGCAGGATGTTGGGGTGGATCGCCTTCAGGGCGACCTCCCCCCCCAGGTCCTCCGCCGCCCGACCCACCTCGTCCGGCGTCAGCACCGCCCGTTGGGCGGCCGCGGGTAGTCCGTAGCAGGAGAGGAGGGCGTGTGTCTCCTCGGGGGTCAGCCATCGATCGTCCCGGCCGAGCGCCCGGGTCACGATGGCGAACGCTTCGGTCCGCTTCAACCCTTCGAAGCGGGGTGGAGGTTCCGGCGGCCGCGTTCTCCACTCGCCGTGTCGGGCCACACGGGCGAGGGCGATCGCCGCGGATTCGGGAAACGCGTAGGATGGGATCCGGACGTCTGCCGCCCTCAGGGCCTCGGGCACCCCTCGCGTCGACATGAAGACCGTGAGGATGGGCTTGCCGCCGCCCACAGCCCGGGCCCCCTCGACGATCGCGCGGGCGACGTCCTCGGATCGCGTCACGAGAGGCGGGACGAAGATGACGATGAGCGCGTCGACATTCGGGTCCTCTGCCGCGATCTGGATCGCCTGACGGTACTGTTCCGCGGTCGCGGAGGCGATCATGTCGACCGGATTGCCAACCGCGGCCTGCGTGGCGAGCGCCGCGCGCAGGCGGGCCTGGGTCCCGTCGGTGAGGAGGGGGATCTCCATCCCCTCCGCTTCGCACGCATCCGCGCAGAGGATCCCCGGGCCGCCGCCGTTGGTGATGATGCCGACCCGGCGTCCTTTCGGCGGCGGCTGGTGGGCGAGGAGCGAGGCCACGTCGAACAATTCCTCAAGGGTATCCGTGCGGATCACGCCGGCCTGACGAAACAGCGCGTCCACCGTGACGTCGGAGGCGGCCAGCAGGGCCCCGGTGTGGGAGGAGGTCGCCCGGCTGCCGGCCGGCGAGCGGCCGCTCTTGACGACGACGATCGGTTTGGCCCTCCCGACCCGGCGGGCGATTCGCGAGAACTTCCTCGGATTCCCGAACGATTCCAGGTAGAGCAGGATGAGATCGGTCTGCGGGTCCGTCTCCCAATAGTTGATCAGATCGTTTCCGGAGATATCGGCTTTATTGCCGACCGAGACGAAGGTCGAGACCCCGAGCCCCAGAGAGTTCGCGTAGTCGATGATCGCGAGCCCCAAGGCACCGCTCTGGGATGAGAATCCCACCCGCCCGGCCGGCGGGGTGTGGGGAGCGAAGGTGGCGTTTAGGCGCACGGCGGGATCCGTGTTCGTGATGCCCATGCAATTCGGGCCGATCAGGCGCATCCCGGACGCCCGGCAGATGCGGAGGAGCTCTTCCTGTCGCGCCCGCCCCTCCGCGCCGAGTTCGGCGAAGCCGGCGGAGATCACCACCAGCGCCCGCACCCCTTTGCGGGCGCACTGTTCCGCGATCTCGACCACGTCCGCGGCGGGGACGGCGACGATGGCGAGGTCGACCGGTCCGGGAACGGCCTCAATCGTCGGGTAGGCCAGGACGCTCTGGACGACGGCGGCCGCGGGGTTGACCGGGTAGACTGGCCCGGCAAACTCGTAGCTCAGGAGGTTGTGGAACACCTCCCCCCCGATCGTGCCTCGTCGACGCGATGCGCCCACCACCGCGACGCCTCGAGGCCGGAAGAACGCGGCGAGTGCTCCCGTGGCCGCGATCTGCTCCCGCCGGTCGAAGCGCGCCAACGCCTCTTCCGTCAGTGAAGTGGGAAAGGCGACGGTGTATTCCCCCGATTCGAATTTCACGACGACGGGAAAGCCCGATTCGCGAAACACTCCCAGCATCGCCGTATTGCCCTGCATGACGAACGCGGTGAACTGATGGATGCCCAGCGACGCGGCGATCTCCGCGAGGTGCCCCAGCAGGATGGTGCCGAGTCCGCGTCCTTGGTAGTCGTTGGCGACGGCGAATGCGACCTCGGCGTCGGCGTCGCCCATCGCGGCGAACAGGGCATGGCCGACGATGCGGTTCCCCGGGCCCGTCGTGGCGACGAGCGCGAACCGGTGCCGGTAGTCGATCCGGGTCTCGCGGTGGGCCATGTCGATCAGCGCGGGATCTTTGGTCGGGGAGAAGAACCGGAACACCCGCGAAGCCTCGGAGAGCGATCGGAGAAAGGCCAAGAGCCGCTCCTCGTCTTCAGGCCGGATCGGCCGGACGTGGACGGTGGATCCGTCGCGCAGGACGACGTCGGTGGCTCGATGTCCGGGATACGAGGCGGGCTCGTCACCCATGAGACGGTTGTCCCTTCGCGGATCGACGTGCGGACTGGAGGTCCGGGCCGGAGTTCCCGCCCTTGTCCTATTCGCCTTCGCACCCCCGAAGCCCTGATCCCCGTGCCGGCGCCAGGGGGAGCGGCCGTTCGGGGTGAAGCCCCGTGCCGTCCTCCTGCTCGATGGGCCTCCGAGACCGTTGCGGGGATGCGGGCCACGAGCGCGCAGAGGCGGAGGCGCGGGCGAGAACGGGGGGGACGCCGGACGCTCTACGGGTCGATCAGGCCCTTCCGGATGGCGTACCTGACCAGCATGGTGCGGTCATGGAGGTTCAGCTTCTCCATGATGTGCGCCCGGTGGGTCTGGACGGTTTTCACGCTGATGAAGAGGCTCTGGGCGATCTCCTGGTTCGTGGCGCTCTCTGCGACCTTGGTGAGGATCTCCTTTTCCCGATCGGTGAGACCGTCGTAGGTCTCCCGCCCTTCGCCTGTTTCCAGCCGCTTCAGATAGTCCGCCACGACCGCCGTGGCCACGGCCGGATAGAGAAAGGTCTCCCCGCGGCTGGCGGCCCGAATGGCCTGAACGAGGTCGGTGGCCGCCGCCCGTTTCAGGACGTAGCCGGAAGCGCCGGCCTGCAGCAGCTGGAAGACGTAGGAGTCGTCCCCGTACATCGTCAGCGCGATGGTGTGGACGTTAGGGAGCGCGGCCTTGATCTGCTTGGTCGCCTCGATCCCGTTGAGCGTCGGCATGCTGATGTCGAGGACCGCCACGTCGGGTTTCAGCGTCTTCGCCAGCGCCACGGCTTGTTGGCCGTCCTCTGCTTCTCCCACGACCTCAAGATCGGGCTCGGCCGTCAGAATTCGCTTCACACCCTCACGGACGATTTCGTGGTCGTCGGCGAGCAGCACGCGGATCTTGTCCGTCTTCCTCACGGCCTCAGCGGTCATCATCAATCCCTTCGGATCCGGCCTCATCAACCGGCCGGACGCCGGCGAGGAGGAGAGAGGGGCGTCGGCCGAGCGACCAGCGACCCCGGTTTCATTCCCCCACGGGGAGGTGCCCCGGCCGCCTAGATATACGCCAGCCTACCATCCCGGACCGCCGGGGCGTATCAGGTGGACACCCGATTTACCGTCCACGCCAAAGATTGATCTGTCCGGCGTCGGGAGCCTGCGCGGCCGCCGGCCCGGACCCGTCACGATGTATCTGCCGAGTCACACCTCACCGCCGGGGTCCGGCCGCACGAGGTGGGACCGATGAAATCCTCTGCATGCCTGATGGCGGGTCCGGACGCCGAATCGTAAGATTGAGTACGGGTGGCGACGATTCAACGGGGAGGAGGCTGAAGCGAAATGATGCGGATGCTCGTGGCGACCGATGGATCGCCGCACGCGATCAAAGCGGCGGAGTTGGCCGCGCGGTTCGCCCGTGAACTTCGGGGAGCAGAGGTGATTCTGGTCAATGTGGGGCACATCCCGGCAATCGCCATGGGGGGTCCCTCACCGGACATGATGGTCGACCTCGGCAGCCTTGAGGAAGGCTTGGAGCAGGCTGGCCAGGCGATCCTCGCACAGGCGCACGAAGTGTTCGCGGGGGTCGATGCGCGTGTGACGCGCGTCTACCGGCGCGGGGATCCCGCGGGAGAGGTCGTCAAAGTGGCCAAGGAGCACCAGGCGGACCTCATCATCATGGGGAGCCGCGGCCTGGGGCAGTTCGGCGGTCTGATCCTTGGGAGCGTGAGCGAGCGGGTGCTGCACGCTGCGTCGATCCCCGTCCTGATCGTCCGATAGCGGATCGGCGGCCCATTCACAGGCGCGGTTGTGGACGAGGACCGATCCCGTCCGGGCATCGAGGGGGTGCCGGTTGACGGACTCGCTCCCATGATGCTCGATCAGTCGGTTCGTTGGGGGGCCGTCGGGCGCGGCCGCCGGTGGTCGCATCGTCAGCGCCGGCGAGACCCTCGGTGGTCCTGAATCACCACGAAGGCCGGCCGCCCATCACCTGAGACGGAAACCGTTGCGGGGAGCTGGCGCCCGCCCGATCAGAAGTAAAGGGCGCGGCCGGAATGGTATCTCCTACACTCGGACGAGGAGGGCACGATGCCAATGGGACTCTCTTTAGCACCGCGTTCGTCCCATGCCTTAAGACGAACGGAGGAGGTGGGCAGCGTGCCCATCGAGCCCGGCACGACTCCGTGCGACCTTCGCCCTCGCCTCCCCTTCGGGGCACCCAGGCCCCGCGGACGATCGGACCGTGGAGGGGGTGGCCCGCTGCCTCGCCCCGTCGCGCGCAGCCGCCCGCGGCGCGGGCCGCTCGTGAGCTGAGGGGACACGATGCCTCAGACTCCCCACGTCGAACGCCACTTTACCGGCAGCGATACCGTCCGGGATATCGTGATCGGGATGTCGGATGGGTTGACGGTTCCCTTCGCCCTGGCCGCAGGGCTCTCCGGAGCGGTGGCGGCGACACACGTCGTCGTGACCGCAGGACTCGCCGAGGTTGCCGCCGGGTCCATCGCGATGGGGCTCGGTGGGTACCTCGCCGCCAAGAGCGACGCGGAGCACTACGCGAGCGAACGACTCCGCGAGCAGGTGGAGGTCCGCACGGTGCCGGAAGTCGAGGCGGAGGAAGTCTCCAAGGTATTCCAGGGCTACGGGCTGACGGAGGAGAGCAGTGCTCCCCTCGTCGAGGCGCTGCGAAAGGACCCGGCAGCATGGATCGACTTCATGATGCGCTTTGAACTCGGCCTGGAGCGGCCGGAACCGAAGCGGGCGCTGACCAGCGCCTCGACGATCGCCGGCGCCTACATCGGTGGGGGGATCATCCCTCTCGCCCCCTACGTCGTCTCCGGGAGCGTCCACACCGCCCTGCCGGTTTCAATCGTGGTCACGCTCTTCGCGCTCTGCATTTTCGGGTACGTAAAAGGGCGCTTCACAGGTGCCGTGCCGGCTCGCAGCGCATTCCAAACCACGCTGGTGGGCGGCCTCGCCGCGGCGGCGGCTTTCGTCTTGGCCAGGCTGATCTCCTGAGGGTTTACGGGACAGGTACCTCGTTACGCATCCATCCTCGCGCAGGAGGCGTTCGCTTTTTTGCTCCCGAACACCCTGTGTGATGGTCCAGGTGTGCGTTGTCGGTAGCCTCAACATCGACCTCGTGGTGAAGGCCCCGCGGCTCCCGCGGGTCGGCGAGACCGTCACCGGAGGGGCGTTTGCTACCTTCCCCGGCGGCAAGGGTGCCAACCAGGCGGTGGCCGCCGCCCGCCTGGGGGCCGGCGTGGCCATGGTGGGGCGGGTCGGCCGGGACGCCTTCGGGGAGCAACTCGTCGATGGGCTGAAGCGTGACGGCATCGACGCAGCCCACGTGCGCGTAGACCCTGACGCGGCGACGGGGGTGGCCTTCATCGGCGTCGACGGCGACGGTCGCAACATGATCATGGTCGCGTCCGGCGCCAACATGCGTGTCCCCGTCTCCGACGTCGACGACGCGCGCAACGCGATCATGGGCGCCCGCGTCCTCCTGCTGCAGCTGGAGGTGCCGATCGCGGCCACGCTGCGTGCTGCCGCGATCGCCAGGGGCGCCGGGGCGCTCGTCTGCCTCGATCCCGCCCCCGCCGTCGCTCTGCCCGACGCGATGTTCGCCGGTGTGGATGTCATCAACCCCAACGAGGGTGAGGCGCAGGTTCTTACCGGCATAGAGGTCCGCTCGACCGGCGACGCCGAGCGGGCCGCCGAGGCGCTCCACGCTCGGGGGCCCCGTGTGGTGGTGGTGAAGATGGGGGAGCGGGGGGCCTTCTACCTCGGCCCCGAGGGTCGCGGCCACGTCCCGGCCGTCCGGGTGAAGGCCGTCGATACGACCGCGGCGGGAGATGCCTTCGCCGCGGCGCTGGGGGTGGCACTCGGCGATGGGCGAGGGACGGCCGACGCCGTGGCGTTCGCGACCCAGGTCGCCGGGCTCAAGGTGACCCGGATGGGCGCTCAGGTCGCGATGCCGACCCGCGCGGAGGTGGAGGAGGCGCTGCGGCGGTGAAGCGGCAGGGCATTCTGAATCGAGACCTGGCCTACCTCGTGGCCTCGCTGGGGCACACGGATCTGGTGTGTGTCGCGGATGCCGGGTTGCCGATTCCCCCGAGCGTGACCCGCATCGACCTCGCGCTCCGCTGTGGCCTTCCCCCGTTCCTGGACACGGTCGAGGCGATCCTCGGCGAGGTGGTCGTGCAGCGCGCGATCGTCGCGAGTGAGATGGCCGGCCGCAACCGGGCGGGCTTCGAGGGATTGTGCGCCCTGCTCGAGGGGATCCCGATGGATCAAATCCCGCACGAGCAGCTGAAGGCGGCGCTCCCGCGCGTGCGTGCAGTGATCCGCACCGGGGAGTGTACGCTCTTCGCCAACGTCCTGCTGGAATGCGGGGTGGCGTTCTGATGCCCCCGCAGGCCGCTGCGGCCGCACCGATCCTTCAGATGCGAGGCATCGTCAAGACATTCCCCGGGGTGCAGGCGTTGGCCGGGGTGGATCTCGACGTGCTCCCCGGCGAGGTCCACGCTCTGATCGGGGAAAACGGCGCCGGGAAATCGACCCTGATCGGTGTGCTCGGCGGCATCCACCTGCCCGACTCCGGGCAGATCATCCTGCGCGGCCAGCCGGTATCCATCCCCAGCCCGCGCCGCGCTCGGGAGATCGGGATCGCGATCATTCACCAGGAGCTCAACCAGGTCGGGCCTCTGTCGGTGGCGGAGAACCTCTTCTTGGGGGACGAGCCGCGGCGCGGCCACTGGTTTGTGGACTGGGAAACCCTCCGCGCGCGCGCCGGGGCGCTGATGGCCGAGTTGGGGGTCCGCGTGGACCCCCGGGCGCGCGTGGACCTCTTGAGCGTGGCCGAACGGCAGACGGTAGAGATCGCCCGCGCGCTCAGCCTCCGGGCAGACATCCTGGTGATGGACGAGCCCACCGCCGCCCTGACCCTCGAGGAGGTCGAGCGGCTCTTTGCGATCATCGACGACCTGCGCAAGCGTGGAGTCTCCATCATCTACATCTCCCACCGGTTGGAGGAGATCTTCCGGATCGCCGACCGGGTGACCGTGATGCGCGACGGCCATTACGTCGGCACGTACCCGATCGCGACGATCGACATGGACGGCCTCATCCAGCTGATGGTGGGGCGGAAGCTGACGGAGAAGTTTCCCAAGGAAGCCGTCGCGCCGGGCCCGCCCCGGCTCGAGGTGCGGGGGTTGTCCGTGGGAGGGTTCTTTCGCGACGTGTCGTTTGCGGTCCGCGCCGGAGAGATCCTCGGCATCGCCGGCCTCGTCGGCTCGGGCAAGATCGAGGTCGCGCACGCCATCTTCGGCATGCTCCCCCTCGATGGCGGCGAGGTGCTCGTCGAGGGTCGCCCGGTGACGATCCGGTCACCGGCGGACGCGATCGCCCGTCGGATCGGCCTTGTCCCGGAAGACCGCAAGACCCTGGGGCTCGTCCTCGGGATGAGCATCCGCGACAACATCACCCTCCCTTCTCTGCACGGCCTCAGCACGGCGGGGTTCGTGCGCAAAGATCAGGAACGGGCGATGGTGGCGCAGGCGATCGCCCGCCTCGACGTTCGCGCCCGGGACCGCGATCAGCCGGTGGGCACCCTGTCCGGTGGGAACCAGCAGAAGGTCGTCTTGGCGAAGTGGCTTCAGGCGGGTGCGAAGGTCGTTTTGCTCTGCGAGCCGACGCGGGGAATCGATGTCGGGGCGAAGGTCGAGATGTACCGGCTGATGGTCGAGCTCGCCCGTGCCGGGGTGGCGGTGGTGATGATTTCCTCCGAGCTCCCGGAGGTCCTCGGGATGTCCGATCGCATTATCGTGATGCACGAGGGGCGCATCACCGCTGAATTCGCGCACGGCGAAGCGACCCAAGAGAAGATCATGGCGAGCGCGTCGGGGAGGCCTGACCGTGGCGCTGCCCAGCGGTAAGGCGGCCGAGGGGGCGCCGGCCCCCACCTCTCCTTCCCACGCGCGGCGGGCGAGCCTGCAGCGCTTCGGCCTCTCCATCGCCTTCGTGACGCTCGTCGTGGCGCTCGCGCTGCTGTCCCCGGCCTTTCTCACTCCGGAAAACCTGCTCAACGTCGCCCGGCAGGTCTCCGTGAACGCGATTATCGCCGCCGGGATGACGTTTGTGATCTTGACCGCGGGCATCGATCTCTCCGTGGGATCGCTCGTCGCCCTGGCCGGGGTGGTCATGGCCAGCGTGCTGAAAGGTGGGGCCCCGCTCGTGCTGGGAGTCGCCGCCGGGCTCGCCGTCGGTGCGGGGGTGGGGGTGGCAAACGGCGTCGCCGCCGCCTACGGCCGGGTGGCGCCCTTCATCGTCACCCTGGCGATGCTGACGATCGCGCGAGGTGCCACGCTCGTGTACACGGGGGGCCTCCCGATCAGCGACCTCGGCGCGAGATTCGACTGGCTGGGGCAGGGTGATGTTGCGGGCATTCCAGTCCCGGTGATCATCATGGTCCTCGTCTTCGCGGCCTCTTACGTCGTGCTCAGCCAGATGGTCGTCGGACGATACATCTACGCGATCGGCGGGAACGCCGAGGCGGCCCGTCTGTCCGGGGTGAACGTGAAGCGGTACACCGTGCTCGTGTATGCGCTGAGCGGGCTGCTGTCCGCGGTGGCCGCGGTCGTGCTGACCGCACGGTTGGACTCGGCGCAGCCCACCGCGGGGGTCGGCTACGAGCTCGACGCGATTGCGGCGGTGGTGCTGGGCGGCACCACGCTGATGGGTGGCGAGGGCACGATCGGCGGCACGCTCCTGGGGGCGTTCTTGATCGGCGTGCTGAACAACGGGCTCAACCTATTGAACGTGTCTTCGTTTTACCAGCAGGTGGTCAAAGGGCTGGTGATCCTGCTGGCCGTGCTGGTGGATCAACGCCTTCGCCAGCGGGGTGAACGGCGACGCGCCGCGTAACGTTAATTAAGGAGTAGCGAGGATCGACCCTGAGAGGAGGGATGAGTGTGAAGCGTACGGTGTTCGTCTTGGTGCTCGCCGCCGGGCTCGTCGTCGGGCTCGCCCCGACGGGGGTGCCTGCCGCGGGAATGCCCACCGTGGGGCTGGCGATCTCGACCCTGAACAACCCGTTCTTCGTGGATCTGCGCGACGGCGCGCAGGCGGAGGGGGCGAAGCTCGGCATCACGCTGGTCGTGCTCGATGCCCAAAATGATCCGGCCAAGCAGGCCAGCAGCGTCGAGGACCTGATCGCCAAGAAGGTCGGTGTGGTGATCATCAACCCGACGGACAGCGACGCGGTCGTGCCGACGGTGAAGAAGCTGAACGCGGCGAAGATTCCGGTGATCACCGTCGACCGAGCGGCCAACGGGGGCGTGGTCGCCGCCCACATCGCCAGCGACAACGTCGCCGGCGGCATGATGGCGGCGGAGGACGTGGCCAAGGTCCTGAAGGGGAAGGGGAACGTCGTGATGCTCGAAGGCATCCCCGGGTCATCGGCCGCGCGGGATCGGGGCCGAGGGTTCCGCGAGGGACTGAAGAAGTTCCCCGGGATCAAGATCGTCGCGTCCCAGACCGCCGATTTCGACCGAGCCAAAGGCCTGTCCGTGATGGAAAACATCCTGCAGGCTCAGAAGAAGATCGACGCGGTGTTCGCGCAGAACGACGAGATGGCGCTCGGAGCCGTCCAGGCCATCGAGGCGGCCAAGCGGCAGCAGCAAATGTTTGTCGTCGGGTTCGACGCCATCCCCGATGCCCTGAAGGCGATCAATGCGGGCCGGATGGCCGCCACGATCGCCCAGCAGCCCAAGGTGATGGGAGAGCTGGCGGTGCGGGCCGCGTCGACGCTGCTCAAGGGCGGAACGGTGGCCAAGTTCACGCCCGTGCCGCTGAGGTTGGTGACGAAGTCGCCGTAACCGGGGCCGCGTGACCTTGTTGTTAGAGCGTCCGGGTGACCTTTCTGAGGCCGCGCGGGCGATCCGGGTTGATGCCTTTTGCGCGCGAGAGGTAGTAGGCAAGCAGCTGGATGGCCACGCCGTAGACGGGCGCCGCGATCTCGCCGGTGATGCGTCCGGGGATGCGAATGGGAACCCGGGCCAGGCGCAGGATCGTCGACTCGGAGGAGAAGACCGCGGTTTCTGCGTGCCGGTGGCGGAGCCGGGTGGCCACGTCGACCAGGTGGGCAAACGTCCGGCCCGGCGGAGCGACGAGGAAGACCGGAAAATCGTGTTCGACCAGGGCGATCGGGCCGTGCAGCAGATCTGCCGACGACAAGGGGAGCGCGACCACGTAGCAGGTCTCCATGAGCTTGAGCGCGAGCTCCCTCGCCGTCGAGAAGTCGTACCCTCGGGCGGCGACGATGCACTCGTGCATATACCGGTACCGCTCCGCGAGACGAGCGATCTCCGCCTCCCCGGCGAGCACCGCACCCTGCGCCGCCGGGACCGCCATGATCTCTCGACCGAGCCGCCGGTCGCCGCCCCACTCCGCTCCGAGGACGGCGAGGGCAATGACTTGATTGAGATAGGTTTTTGTGGCGGCGACACTCCGCTCGGCGCCGGCGTGCGTCAGCACGGTTTCATGCGCGGCTCGGGCGAGGGGGGACCGTGCTCCGTTCGTGACGGCGATGGTGAACGCCCCGCGCGATCGGGCGGCGGAGAGGAACGCGACGATGTCGGTGGAGCGTCCGGATTGAGAGATCCCGATGGCGGTGGCGCGGCGCGCCCGGAGGCGACCGCCGAGCAGCGTCACGACCGACGGCGCGACCAGGGTGACCGGAACGCCGAGCCGAGTCTCCAGGACGTACTTGCCGTACAGCGCGGCGTTGTCGGAGCTGCCCCGCGCGGCGATCAGCACGCTGCCCGGCGCCGATCGCCGGAGGCGCGCCCCGAGCGCCCGAATCCGCGGCCCCTCCCGGTCCAGAAGCCGGGTCGCGGCCCGCGGAGCCTCGCGTATCTCCTGGATCATGTGCAGCGTAGCCATGGACATCGCACCGTGCTCCCACCGTCCCCTTCGGCCTGGCCTGGGCAGGGGTCCTGCCGCGCTGCGCCGGCGCGCCGGATATACATCGCTGACCTGATTGTCTCAGATGGGAAATCTGATAGCCTGGGGAATGTTAGCACGCGCGGGACGTCCGATCCACACGAGCTGAGGTTGCGGTGGGGCTGTGGATTGGACCTTTATTCCAGGAGGTGCGGTTGACCGGTGGGAACACACGGACCCCGTCATATCCGGCTGCGACCCCTGTCACTGTTGGCGTCGGCGGCGATCCTCGGCCTCATGGGGTGGGGGGGAGCGCTCGCGGTGTCGGCGCAGACCACCAGCGGGAAAGGCTACGATGCCACCCTGCCCCCCGCCGGCTCCCAGCACGTGAAGCAGGTCACGATCGTCGCCCAGGACCAGGTGCAGGAGATTTCAGAGGGCGTCAAGGTGGCGCTGTGGACGTTCAACGGCTCCGTCCCCGCCCCGGTCGTTCACGTCCGTCAGGGGGATGAAGTCCACGTCACGTTCGTCAACAAGACCCCGCTCGCGCACTCGATCGACTTCCACGCCGCGACGACACCCTGGAACGTCTGGTATCAGCCGGTCGCTCCGGGGAAAGCGCTGAAATTTATGTTCATTGCCAAGGATCCGGGCGTCTTCATGTTCCACTGCGGGACCCCGCCGGCGTTCATGCACATCAGCAGCGGCATGTACGGGGCGATCATCGTGGACCCGGCCCAGCCGCTGCCGCCCGCCAAGGAGTTTGCGCTCGTGGAGAGCGAATTCTACGTCCGGCCCGGGAGCAACAACATCTACCAGGCGGATGCGCAGAAGGTGCTCGATGTCAAACCCGATTACGTGGTCTTCAACGGGATCGCCGACCAATACCAAACTCATCCCCTCGTCGTCAAAGCCGGCGAGCGCATCCGGCTGTACGTGCTGAATGCGGGCCCGACGCTGTTCTCGGCGTTCCATGTGATCGGATGGATCTTCGACAAAGTCTACGTGGACGGCAACCCCGCGAACCTGCTCCGGGGAATCCAAACCTACGCGATTCCTCCGGGGGGTGGGGCGACATTCGAGCTGACGATCGATCAGCCCGGCCTCTACCCGTTTGTGACCCACGCTTTCGCCTACACGGGGAAGGGAGCGGTGGGCGTGATCAAGGTGGTGCCGGCGAAGTAAGCGACGATCCTTCCGAACCCTCGGAGGGCTCCGTGCACGGGACCCGGGACCGGGCCAGGAAACTGGCCGCCGGGCTCGCAGCGGCCGGGGCCCTCCTGCTGTCGGCCCCGGCCGACGTCCCCGCGGCCGCCCAGCGGGTGGCGCTGCAACCCCAAGACGCACTGACGCTCGTCCGCCAGACCTTGGCCGCCCTCGAGGCGACCCCCCCCAACCTGTCGGTGGCGTCGGAGAAGCTCTCCGCGGCGCTGCACGCTCAGGATTCCCGGGGGGTGGACATGGCGCGTGTCACGCAGGCCGCCCAGGCCTTCGGACTCCACGACCCGGGGGCCGCGGCGGCTCAGCTGCTCGAGGCGCTTCGACCGTCGATGCAACAGCCGGGAGGCATCGCGGCGGCCCTGTTGGTGCCCGCCCCCCAGGCTCGCTTCGCCGGGACGCCGGCGGAGGATCTTCTCTTGGTCATCGCCGCCGTGTTGGTGGTCGCCGGCGGCCTCACCATCGCCTGGTGATGCCCGGGCCCTCGTTCTGGCAACGGCTCTGGGCCGGGTTGGACGCCCGGTTGGCCCTGCGCAACTTCGTCTACGAGGTCCCCCCCTACGCCAACACGCTGCCCTATCTGCTGGGGGCGATCACGTTGATGGGCCTCGTGATCCTCGTCGCCACCGGCATTCTGCTGGGTCAATTCTACATCCCAGACCCTGCGGCCGCGAACGCCAGCGTCCGCACCATCATGACACAGGGCTACGGCGGAGCGGTCGCGCGCGGGATCCATGTCTACGCCGCCCACTTCACACTGGTCGTGCTCCTGCTGCACCTTGGTCGCGTCTACGTGACGGGAGCCTACCGGTTCCCGCGAGAGGCGAATTGGATAGGGGGGGTGGCGCTGCTCGCCACCGTGCTGGCGTTCTTCTTCACCGGGACCGTGATGCGCTGGGATCAAGGGGCGATCGAGGCCCTCGAGCACAACCTCGCCTTCGCGCAGCTGCTGGGGGTGTTCGGGGGATGGTTCTCTCCGGCGTTTTCGACCCACGTGCCGCTGCTGGCCCGACTGTACATGGCTCACGTCAGTTTGCTGCCGCTTGTGTTGTTCATCTTAATCGTCGGGCACGTGTATCTGGTTCGCCAGCACGGTTTCTCCCCTCACTGGAGTCGCCCCGCTGCGACCCAGCCGCCCTACACGTTTGCCCACCACCTCAGGCGGGCCGTCGGATTCGGGTGCATCATGCTCGGCGTGGCGCTTGCGCTGGCGGTGGTCCGATCGCCGGGAGAGGGGCCGGCGCCGGTGCCCGGAATCGAGGTGACGAAGCCGCCATGGGTATTCTTGCCCGCGTACGCCCTCGAGACGTGGTTCGGGGTGCCGAGTCTGCTGTGGGGCACCGCCGCCGCCTTCGCGTGGCTCGTGGCCGTGCCGTTCCTGGACCGCAGCACCGCACCGGGATGGAGCGGACGGCGGCGGGCGCTGGCGGTGGGGGCCGCCGCATTGATCGTCGTGATCGGCCTCGGCGTCTTTGCGTGGGTGTCCCATCCGGTGGCCCACCTCCACTGACCGGCAGGCAGGCGGCGAGTTCGGTCATCGTCCACCCACCCGATCCGGAATCAGGCACCCGCCCGATACCCACGGGACGCGGACGGGCGTACCGTAGAGAAGGATTCAGCCGTCGCTGGGAGACGAACGATGTGGCCGAGCGTGTTTGGACCTGGATGGCAGTGGGGAGTGCTGGTGGCGCTGGCGTTTCTGAGCCTCGTCTTGGGGGTGCTCGGGTTTCTCCTCCTCGTCGTCTTCAGGTCATCGCGGGAGGGGACCGAGGGGCTCGACCCGCTCTGGCACCGGGCCGAGGAGGGAGACCTAACCCGCGCGGAGTTTGAACGCATCAGGCTCGCGCGGAGCGCGCAGTTCCGTCCGGGTGGGGTCCCGAAGTGACCGGGACGATCGATCGGGCGGTCTCGACACAGGGTGAGTCAGACGGCATCAGGAGGTGAGGTTGATGGCGGCAGGGACGCAATCGAAGCAGTATTTTGAGGATCCACCGCTGGCGCGGATGATCTTCAGCTCGACTCGCCTCGCCTGGATCTGGCTGATCGTGCGGGTGTGGCTCGGCTACAATTGGATGGAGGCCACGCTCTCGCACAAGATCGGGAATCCAGTGTGGGTGAAAACCGGCGCGGCGATCAAGGGCTTTTGGACGCAGGCGATCGCTGTCCCGCCAAACGGAAAGCCGATGATCGCTTACGGCTGGTACCGGGATTTCCTCGGGTGGTTGCTCAGCATCCACGCCGAAGTGTGGATGGGGAAGGTGGTCGCCTACGGGGAGCTGCTCATCGGGATCGCGCTGGTCGTCGGCGCCTTTGTCGGGGTTGCGGCGTTCTTTGGCGCCTTCATGAACTGGAACTTTATGATGGCCGGCACCGCGAGCACGAACCCGATGCTGTTCGCCGCGGCGATCTTGTTGATTCTCGGGTGGAAGGTCGCCGGATACTATGGGCTGGATCGGTATCTGCTCCCGGGGCTCGGGACACCCTGGCGGCCGGGCCAGGTCTTCGCACACGGCTCCCACCGGCCGGTTCCTGCCTGAACGCATCGAGCGCGTGACGCCGGAACTGGAGTGGGGTCGGGGGGTCCCGACCCCACTCTCCGTATGTCCGCCGGACGCCGTGCGCGGCCCCATCGTGTAACGTTCGTCTGCGCGAGGATAGGCCCGAGCAGCTCGCCGGCTCATCCGCCCCGCAGGGACGTCCTGGGTGGACGGCCAGGGTTCCCAGGAGGTGGCGGCTCGAGGTGGTCCGCGTCACGGCGCTCCCGTTCCTCGCATCGTGAGGGCGGGACGGAGGCTCGGGCCGACCGCCCTGACGATGAGGAAGTAATCCGGGGTTGAGTGAGGAACATATAGCGAAGGCCGAGCCAGCCCACGGCTCTCCCGGGCTGGCTCGGCCACGTTGCGGCGGAACGCCGTTCAAAAGGAGGCTCCCCTGAGTAAACCCGATTCCGGGAGCGCGGCGCCGGTCCACAGCGGCGTCGGCAGCCACCCGCCGGTCGGTGGTCCGCTCGCCTTCACGTTCGGCAGCTGGTTCACGTGGACGGCCGTCGGCGTGGCCTTCCCCGCGCTCGGCGTGTTGCTGGTCGCCGCCGCCGGACCCCTCGCAGAGGGCGGCTACGAAGCCCTCCCCGCATTCGCGGCGGCCCATACCGCCACGTTGGGGTGGGCGACGATGACGATCATGGGCGGGGCGATGCAGATGGCGCCCGCCCTGCTTGGGGCGCGGGTGCGGGCCGAGCGGTCCGTGCCGTGGCTGTATGGTCTCTTCACGCTGAGCGTGCTGGCGGTGATCATGGGCTTCCTCGCCGGTCGGTTCGCCCTCGTCGCGGTCGGCGGGGTCGGCGTCATCTGCGCCTCGTGGTGGTTTCTGATCGTGATGGTCTTGACGATCGCGTCGGCCAAGGCCCCGCTGTCGGTCGTCAGCCCGCAGATTCCGGCCGCGCTCTGCTGCTTTGTGCTGGTGCTGTTGTGGGGAACGGCCCTCGCCGCGAACCTGCGCTGGGTGTTCTGGCCCGCCCTGCTGGTGGCCCACCGCGGGCTCGTCGTCCATCTGGCCCTCGGTCTGGGCGGGTGGCTGGGCCTGATGGTGGTGGGGACGTTCTACCGTCTGGTCCCGCTGGTGCACGGTGCGCGGGTCGCCAGCACTCGGCGGGGATGGGGAATCCTCTCCTCGGGCCTGCTCGCGGTCGCCGCGACGCTGGCCGGATCCGCGTGGGGGATCGGTTGGCCGCTTCGCGCCGCGGCCCTCCTGGGCTCCTGCGCGCTGCTGCTGTTCGCCCTGGAGATCCTCCACATCCTCGCCCACCGGCGCAGCCGGGTGCCCGATCTGAACGTTTCGCACTGGCGTGCCGTCGCCGCCCATTCTGCCGTTCTGGCCTGCGTCGGGGTGGGATGGGCCATGGGGTGGGTGGGGAGCGATCCCCCGGGGCGGCTCGGCGAGGGGGTGGTCGTGGTGTTTCTCCTGGGGTGGGTGACTCAGGCGATCATCGGGCAGCTCTACAAGATCACGCCCTTCCTGATGTGGTACTATCGCGCGACGATCCCGGACCTGCTGGCCATTCCCCGCCAGCCCGCCCCGTACCACCCGCGGCCCGGACGAATCGTGCTGTGGCTCACCAATGTGGGGGTCGCCGGCTTGGCCGTGGGCGTCTGGTGGGGGGCGCCCTCCTTGGCGCAAGCCGGCGCTGCGATGCTCGCCGTGGGGGCGGGGATGCTGGCCTACCTCCTGGCTTACCGGTGGATCCCCCCGGCCGTTGGCCGGACCCTCCCCTTTGAGTGGCGGTGGCGTATCTCGTGATCGGGGATGGCTGGGAGGGCCGGTGAGGGTCTCCGAAACGGGGCTGGTCGCCTACCTGTTGCTCTTCGCGAGCATCGCCACGGGGACCATCCTCTCATCGCCACGCGTTCGCAGCCGGCCTGACGTCCGGCCGTGGGCGTCACGCGCGCATGAGCTGCTCTCGCTGGCCGGGCTGCTTGCCGCGGTGATCCACACGCTCGCCGGTGTCGTCTCCCCGCAGAGGGTGCGGTGGGCGCTGCTGCTGTTTCTCGGCCCAGGCGGCGGGGCGGGCCTGGCATCGGGCACGGCAAGCGTGTACGCGATGATCCTGGTGACGGTCACCTTCTACCTCCGCGGCCGGATCGGCTCGCCTTTGTGGCGCTGGATCCATGCGCTGGCCTACCCGGCGTTCGCGGCTGCCGCCTGGCACGGCGTGGTGCTCGGCGCCAACGCCTGGCTGCCCGCGATCCGATGGCTCTACGCCGGAACGGTGGCGACCGCGGGCCTGCTCGCGTGCGCGCGGATCACCGACGCCCTGCTCGGCCCGCCGTTGAGGCGCGGGCCGTCCACGGCCGGTCCGCGCGCGTGATCCGTTGGCGGTCGTCAGAGGCCGAGGCGGCGCTTTGCCCGTCGGAAGAGGAACAGGTGCGCGGTGAGCGCAGAGGCGAAGAATGCGAGACCGAGTCTGGCGGCAAACGGCAGGCGCGACATGGCGGGCTCCTAGGATTTTCGGGGCGGTCCCCCGTGCGTACGCCCCCGCTCCAGGCTTAAGAAGACCCAGCTCTTCGCGCGCAGCGCCTCAGGGAGCAGGGTGTGCAGCAGGGACATCTCGTTCAGTGCCGCCTGGACGACGTTCATGGCTTCGACGTGGTTTTCCAGCCCGTCGTACTCCGCGTTGATGGACCGCAGTCGCTTCGACAGCGACGTCAGGGTCCCGAGCAGTTGATTGGTGGTCACGGCATCCCCCCACCGGCCGGCTGTGGGTTCCCGGCCGGGTCCCTTCTTGATCGTTGGGTGCACCCGGAGAGTTCCCCGGGTGAGGCGGTCCGCCTTGGTTCGTCCTGTTGAATTTTCGGGCCGAATGGAGGATCGAACGGAGGCGCGGGCGCACGCAAGATCGATCGAAGATTCCGGGGAGACGGCCTCAGCGGAGGTGAACGGCGGGCGCCCCCCACCACTGCGACCGGTGCCGGGACGCCCTGTGTCTCGACCGGGCGGCTTACACCTCGACGACCTTGCCGTCTTCGGCGCACTCGTACGCGAGCCCGGCCGATCGGTCGAGCATGTCGGCGCCGAGGTGGGTGAGGATCGTGCGTTTGGCGGCAATCTCGCCGAGGTGCGAGGCCAGGGTCGTCAGGTCCATGTGGAGCTTGGTCTTCTTCTCAAACGTATACGCCTCGGCGATGAAGAGGTCGGCGTCCCGGGCCGCCGGAATGAGGGACGCGGTCCACACCGTGTCCCCGGAGTAGGCGATGACCTTGCCGTCGCACTCCACCCGCAGGGCAAACGGGGGGTCTCCACACGCGTGCTCGACGACGTACGGCGTGACCGCGACCGCCCCGAGGCGGCGACGCTGCGCCGGCGTCAACTCGGTCATCTCCAGCGGGAACGTCCAGCGGATGGTGGAGGAGCCGGGGAACATGATCTCCATCGCGTCCGTGACACGCGTGCGCGTGCCGGGAGGCCCGGCGATCACGAGCGGGCGCGCACGGTGGCGGAGCAGCTGGGCGTCGAGCAGAAAGAACGGCAGGCCACCGAAGTGGTCGACGTGGAGATGGGTGAGGAGGATCAGATCGATCTCGGCGGGGTCGATGCCGAAGCGGTTCATCGCGATGAGCGAGGAGGCCCCGCAGTCGATCAGGAACCGAGTCGGGCCCGACCGGACGAGAAAGCACGTCTGAAACCGCCCGCCGCTGCCGAAGGCGTCCCCGCAGCCCAGGAAGCGAACGGTCACTTGCCCCATGGCGCCACCCCCGCGGTCTCGCGCGGTGCTCGATGCGCGTTCCCAAAAGAGGTGCAACGCCGGGGCGTGGGTTCCTGCCGGGGAGGCCGGGCGGCTGGGGCGGAGGGAACTCCCCGCTCAGGCAGGCACCCGCCGCGTGGCAGCGCGGCGGGCGCCCCGGGGATGCGTGTCAGGTTCGTACCGGAGTGCTCGCGAAGTGTGTGGAGGTGCGGGGGCTCCCCGTGGGGGCCCGCCGTCCCGCTAGTTCGAGCTCGACCGCCAGGGGACTCGCGCCCGCTCCAGGCTCAGGAACACCCAGCTTTTCCCTTTCAGATCCGCCGGCAGGAGCTCGTGGAGGATCGACATCTCGTGCAGCGCAGCCTGCACGACGTTCATCGCCTCGTTCTGATTTTCCAGGCCGTCGTACCGTGCATTGATCGCGCGGATCCGCTTCCGGATCAACGTCATCCCGCCGACTAGTTGATCGACTGTCATCCCTGCACCCCTCCGGCCGGGACGGGCGTTGCCGTGTCCCAAGCCGTCTCTGTGTACGCTGTATCAGGTTCCCTTACCGAGACAGATGGCCTTGGTCCCATCTGTGGATTTGCGGTACATGGGGAGGAGGGGTCCCCATCACTTCGATGGGCGGGGGCCGGAAAGCGGAAGGTTAACGGGAGGATCTCCCGCAGCTCGCCGGCGTATTTGACCAGGACCGACCGTTCGGTGGCTCCGGGGCGCCGTCATCACCGCCCCCCCGCGCCCCGGGAGCCCGCCCCCCAAGGAGCGTCGAGACGTGACCCGCGATCCGCACTTCCCGGCAGGCCTGCTCTGCGACATGGACGACACGATTCTCGACTCCAGCGGAGCGCGGGATCATTGCCTGCGGCAGGTCTGCGCCGAGGTGGCGGCCGGGGGCGGCGGGCTCGAACCGGAGGCGCTGGCCGGGGCGATCGACCGCGAGGCGGTCTGGTACTGGGGCGACCCGCAGCGCCACCGGCGGGGGCGGATGGATTTGCGGACGGCGTTCCGAGAAATCATGCGCGCGGCCTTGCGGGGTCAGGGCATCGACCGGTCCGATCTGGCCGATGCCGTCGCGGATCGCTATCGGGCCCTGCGGGAGGAGCACTATCGCGTCTTCCCCGGCGCGATCGAAACGCTGGTGCGCCTCAGAGCTCGCGGCGTGCGGGTGGCGCTCGTTACCAACGGCACCGCGCACGATCAGCGGAAAAAGATCGAGCGGTTCGGCCTGGCCGGCTACGTTGACGGAATCTTTATCGAGGGCGAACTCGGGGTAGGCAAGCCGCACCCCCGCGTATTCGAGACCGCGCTGCGGGCGCTGGCGTGCCCCGCAGGCGACGCCTGGAGCGTCGGGGACAATCTGGAGTGGGATGTGGTCGGGCCGCAGCGCCTGGGAGTCTTCGGCATCTGGGTCGATGCCGGCGGCCGGGGCCTCCCCCCGGGATCCCCCGCCAGGCCCGACCGGATCGTCCGGTCCATCACCGAGCTGGCCTAATCGCGATCGCCGCGGAGCGGCTGCGGTGGTCCGCGAGGCCTACCGCGTCGAAGGCGCGAGCGAGAAGTGAGAGTGGAGCGCCACCCACCGGCCCGCGGATCGGGCCAGGATGAGCGTCGCCCGGCCGGGCCTCGGGTACGTCGTCCCATCGGGCCTCCGGCCGACGGAGTCCCACGGCGCGATAACCCCCAGCAGTACCTCGCTCCCCGCGCAGCGCACCTCGGCCAGCCGGAAGGTGAACTCGCCGATCATGGGCCAGACGTGCTGCCACTGCTCGCGGCGGAGCGCTTCCCGGCTGTCGACGACCGCGGCGTAGGTGCCAAAGGCCTGGACGTGGGGGTGGAAGAGCCCCCCGGCCGCCTCGTAATCGAGCGCGCGCACGCAGCGCTGCAAGGCGGCCAGCCACTGCCTGGCCGCCTCGGCCAAGGGGTGATCGCCTGGGAGGACGCCGGTCTGTTCGGGGGTCGCCATGCCGATTATCCTGAGACGTCCCTTCCCGCTTCGAGGGTGCCGGTCGAGCTCCTCCCCAAGGGTGCGGCCGCTTGGCCGATCGGCCATCTCAACTTCTCCACGCGATCGACGAACAACCATCGGCCAAATGGCGTGAGGTTCGCGCGCGGATGGGCCATCCGCGCCTCCCGGGCAGGAGCGTGTGGATGCCGCTCCCCACCAGTTCTTGGAGGCTCCCATGTGTAAACAACCTGTTTGGGCTGCGGCTAGTGCACGCCGGCGAGGTAGAACGGACGGGCGACCCGCGATACCGCTTGGTCCTGCATGCCCTCGAGGAAGAGGATTTCCAGGTATTGCGCGGCGCCGAAATATCGGGCAAAGATCGATGAGAGCTTTCTGGCGAGGCGCTCGTCCGGCCCGGTGATCGACTGCAGGCAGAGGGCGACGTCGTATCCGCCCCCGGCGTTGTGCCGGACCACGGCCAGGTAGGCCTTCAGGACGTGGGGGATCCCGCTCAGCGCCTTCGCAAACTCCGCTTTCAGAATCCGTTCCGGGGGGCCGTCTTGCTCGGCGAGGAACTGGACGCGTGAGCGGATATGCCCTTCCAGCCGCGGCGTCTGCTCCATGGCGCTAGTGCTGTCTCGACGGGATCTTACTCCGTTTCGGGGTTCGCGGGGCCGCAGAACCAGCGCCTTTTGACGCGGCCCGCAGCTGCGGCAATGTGCCCCGCCCGATCGTCGGCAGGGCGCGGGTCGCCGCGCTCTCCTGGGGCGGCGTTATGGCCATCGACTCGTGCTGCTGGATCTCGTTCCAGAGGTGGGTAACCCGGCGGCGCAGGTTCCGGATCGTTTGGTACGACGGCACCAAGGAGGCGGGGTCGGAGAGGGGACCTCCACCCGGCCCGGCCGAGGGGTGCGCCCGCTCCCGGGCGGTTTCGGCGACCTTGGAGAGCTCGCGACCGGCGGCGACCATCGCCACCTGGCACACCACCGTGTGCGGCAGCACCCCGGTCATGCGTGAGGCGCGGCGATAGTACTCGATCGTCCAGTCCGACAATCCGAGGTCGCGCAGTTTCTGGACGGACCGCTCGAAGTCGCGGCGGCGTTTCCGGCCGAGGCTGGTCAGGGTGCGGCGTTCGCGCTCCATAGGTACTTGAGTATATGCCCGGAACCCCCCCCGACTAGACGCCCGCCACTTCCACAACCTTCCGCCGTCCGGACCGCCCGGCGAGGATGCGCACCCGGGAGCGCGGGACGCCAAAGTGTTCCGCCAGCGCCGCGATCACGGCCGCGTTGGCCCGTCCGTCGTGCGGGGGAGCCGTCACCGCGATGCGCAGCGTGCCGTCCTCGAGACGCTCGACCCGCGTGGTCCGGGCGCGGGGGATGACCGTGACGGTGGCGCGCATCGCCGGGGCGACCTCACCGCGGGCGAGTCGGGGTGCGCTTCCGGCCCGCGCCCAGGTGGGGGTCCACCCCCCGAAACCATCTCAGGAACCTGACACACCGCTCGACCGCATGCTCGAAGAGCGCCTTCCCCCGCTCGGGGGAGGCGAGCGTGGGGTCCGACAGGCTTCCCGTCTCCGGCGGGGCGACATCTTCCATGTCGAGCGGCACGGCGACCCGCATCCCGTCCACCCTGATCGCGCCGAGTCCGTCCGTCGGGCAGCCCAAGACCGGGCGGCGCCCCCAGGGGCCGGCGCGGTGCATCTGGACCCGTCCCGGTCTGACGTGCATCATCAGCGAGCCCACCGGCTCGCCGCCGTGGCCGAGGTCGACCTTCGCCCCGTAGACGCGCTCCACCACCTCCGGCGCTTGGACCAGCCCGAACGGGGCGATTGACGGGATGACGAGCCCCCGCGCGCGCCGGTAGCGTCGGGTGACCAGGTCGACGATTCCGGCGTTGCCGGCGTGGCCGTTGAAGATCGCGATCCGCGCGAACCCGTGGTCGAGCAGACAGTCCACCGTGTCCGTGAGCACCGCGTCGAGGGTCGACTCCCGGAGCGTGATCGTGCCGGGAAAGTTTCGAAAGTACTCGGAGTACCCGAAGGGCAGGATCGGCGCCACGACATCTCCCGTCGCCTCCGCTGCCCGGGCGGCGATTTCGTCGATGATGAGGTAATCGCCCATGGGGGTGTGGGGACCGTGCTCTTCGATCGAGCCGAGCGGGATCACCGCGCTGACGCCAGCGGTGATCGCCTCGCCGGCCTCGGTCCAGGTCATCTCACCGAGCCGCATGCTGGCCTCCCTCCTATTTTTCGATCCACACCCGGTTAAGGTAGCCGACGCTCAGGGCGCCGAGCCCGCCGGGAAGGCGGACGTACCCTTTGACGGCGCTGCGCGCCGCCTCCGCCTGCGGCCGCCAGACGACGAAAATCCACGGGGCCTCCTGGAAGAGGATCCGCTCCACGTCGGCGTAGACCGCGCGGCGCTTGTTCCGGTCCGTGATCCGCTGCCCCTCCTCCAACAGCTGATCGAGCCGCGCGTTCTTGAACTTCACCGCGGCGGCGTAGGCCGTCCCGGTGGAGTGGAAGTACCGGTAGTAGAAATCAGGGTCGGCCCAGGGCAGGCTGAGGCCGTCCATCATCATCATGTAATCCCCGGTCACCCGCTTCTGGAACAGGGTCGCCACGTCGTTGATCTTGAGATCCACCGTCGCGCCCCACGACCGCAGCATGGTGGCGACCACCTGCGCCGTGTCGAGGTGCACGGTGAGGTTGGCCGAGTCGAGGACGAGGTGGAGGTCCTGCGGCCGCTGCAGGCCGGCATCCTTGAGCAGGGCGAGGGCGCGCTGCGGGTCGTACGTCCACACCTTGCTCGTCTCGGGATTGTACGCCCAGGCGTCCTTCCTCAGCAGGAAGCCGTCCATCAGCTGCGCCTGCCCGCCGAAGGCCGTCAGGCTGACGGTCTCGCGGTTGATCGCGAAGTTGAGGGCCTGGCGGACCTTGGGGTTGACGAGCGGCGGGCGGGTGGGATTCAGGCGGATCATGTTGAACACCTCGAACCCACGGTAGACCCGGAAGTCGCGCGAGCGCATCAAGAATTCGGTGTCCTGCCAGGGGAGGTACTCGATGAAGTCGGCCTGGCCGCTCTTGAGCGCGTTGACGCGGGCGCGGTCGTCCAGGATCGGGGCCAACTCCACCCGGTCCAGCGACGCCGGGTCCCACGCCTTCGGGAATCGCTCCAGGACGTAGCGGACGTTGGGCTCGTAGCTCGCCAGCCGAAACGCCCCCGTCCCGTTCATCGCCTTCTTGAAGTCCCCGCCCGCCTCCGCCCACCGCTGGCTGACCATGAACGTCTCGCGGCCGGCCAGGATGTCGAGGAAGGTGGCGCTGGGGTGTCGGAGGCGAACCTCGACCGCGGCGTCCCCGCGCGCCCGCACGCTCTCGATCAATTCCTCGAACTCCTTTTCCCGCGTCGCCTTCGTCTGCGGGTCCAGAATCCGCCGGAACGAGTAGAGCACGTCCGCGGCGGTGAACGGCGTCCCGTCGTGGAACGTGACGTTCCGGCGCAGCGAGAAGATGTAGAGGGTCGGCTGGGGCTGGGACCACGACGCCGCGAGGGCGGGGGCGATGTTCCCGTGGACGTCGTACGTGACGAGGGTATCGTAGACATTCCCCTGCAGCGACGAACTGGTCGCCCCGTAGTTGAGGTGCGGGTCGAGCCCCACGGGGTCTCGATACAGCCCGAACTTCAGGATGCCCCCCCGCGTCGGGGCGGCCGCGGCGCGGGTCCCGCGCACGAAGGCGGGCGCCCCGACGATGGTCCCGGCGATGAGCTTGCCGAGGGTCCGGCGGCTGATCCGCATACGATCTCCCTCCCGTCGATGGGGGCCGGCGGGCGTTTCATCCCCGACCCGAAGGGTTCCCCGCAGTCTTCGATGCCGGCCCGGCCGGTCCCCGGCTCAGACCGATCCCCGCAGGCGGGGGTCCAGCAGGTCCCGCAGCGCGTCCCCCAGCAAGTTGAAGGCGAGCACGGTGCCCGAGACGACCGCGGCGGGCCAGACCACCGGCCAGACGCTCAGGCTCATGAACCGGCTCGACTGCTCGATCATCCGCCCCCACGACGGGGCCGGGGGCGGGGGGCCGAGTCCGAGGAAGCTCAGCCCCGATTCCAGCAGGATCGCGTGCCCGAGCGCGAGCGAGGCCTGGACGAACAGGGGAGCGGCGATGTTCGGCAGGATGTCGCGCCGCAGGATCCGGGCCGTGGGCGCCCCCTGGGCTTTGGCCGCCGCCACGTACTCGGTCTCCCGGACGGAGAGCGTCGCGGCGTGGGCCACCCGCGCAAACCGAGGGACGTAGAGCAGCCCGATGACGAGGATGACGTTCACGACGGACGGGCCCAGGAACGTGATGACGAGGATCGCCAGGAGGATGGGCGGAAAGGAGAGCAGCCCATCGGCGATCCGCATCACCACCAGGTCCCCGATCCCGCCGAGGTAGGCGGCCGCGCTGCCGAGCAGGGTGCCGATGCCGGCCGCCCCCGCGATGCTCGCCACGCTGACGACGAGCGTGATGCGCGCCCCGAACGCCAGGCGGCTGAGGATGTCGCGCCCGAACTCGTCGGTCCCCAGCGGATGGGTCAGGGAAGGGAGCGCCATCCTTAGCCTCGGGTCGATCGCCTCGGGGCCGTAGGCGGTGAGGGCGGGGGCGAGGACGGCCAGCGCGGCGACCACGCCCACGACCGCTGCGGGGGTGAGCAGCCGCAGCCGGCGGATGCGGCGGCGGCGCGCCCGCTCAGCCTCAGGCGTATCGGATGCGCGGGTCGACGAGGGCATACGTCACGTCGATCAGGACGTTGACGGCGATGAAGATGGACGCGGCGACCAGGACGACCGCCTGGATGACGGGGTAGTCGCGCTGGCCCAGCGCCTCGAGCAGGAATAGGTTCATCCCCGGCCAGTTGAAGATCGTCTCGACGAGGACGCTGCCCGCAAACATCGCGCCGACCTGGAGGCCGAGCACGGTCAGCACCGGCAGCAGGGCGTTGCGCAGCACGTGGCGGCCGACCACCTGTCTCTCGCCCAGCCCCTTCGACCGGGCGGTGCGCACGTAGTCGAGCGACGTCTGCTCGAGGATGGACGAGCGCGTCATGCGCATCGTGGTCGCGGCGGGCGCGGCGGCCAGGGCCAGGGCGGGGAGGATCAGGTGGACCGCGAACCCTCCCGGGTCCTGGAAGGCGCCGACGTATCCGCCCGACGGCAGAAGCCCCAGCCAGAGCGTGAAGATCGAGACCAGTCCCGGCCCGATCACGAACACCGGCACGGAGAACCCCAGCAGCGTCAGCGCGGAAACGATCGGATCCATCAGCGTGTCGCGCGCGCGCGCCGAGTACACTCCGGCGGGAATGCCGATCGCCATCGCCACGCCGGCGGCCGGGACGATCAGCTGGAGGGTGCGGAGCAGCCGCACCGCCAGATCGGTGGTCACCGCGCGTCCGGAGACCAACGACCGGCCGAGATCCCCGCGCAGCAGTCCGCTCGCCCAGCCGAGATATTGGACCACCACCGGGCGGTCGAGGCCGAGTTGGGCCCGGACGCGCTGCACCTGCTCCGGGCTCGGGTGCGCATCCAGCCCGCCCAGGATGATCAGGGCGGGATCTCCCGGCAGCAGGTAGAGCGAGAAAAACACCACGGAGGCGACCACCCACAACAACACCACGGCGCCGCCGATCCGGCGGGCGAGGTAGCGCTTCACGTTCGCGGCCCCGGCGTTGGCGGGGGGGTCCCGCCGCAACGCCGCCGCCGCCCGCGCGTCACGCCGCTAGAGCTCGTACCGCAGCCGGTAGACGAGCAGCTCCTGCAGCCGGAAGATCGTATCTGGATCCCCCTCGCACCGCACCACCCGTGGGGCGGTGCGCGAGACCCCAGGCACCAGCGCCGCGGTCTGGGCCATATCGGTCCGGTTGTACTCGATCTCCATGACCACGGGATTGGGCACCGCCGTCGGCGCGACCTCCCCCCGCGTTCGGACCGCCTCGGCCGCGCCCTTCCGGATCCGCCGGCAGGCTTCTTGTGGGTGGAGGCTTGCCGCCACGCCCCGGCCGCTGGCGCGCTTCACCGGAACCAGGACCGCCTTGGGCATCGATTCGCGGGCCTGCGCGACCGTCGCTTCGTCCCCGGTGATCAGCGTGACCGGGACCCCGAAGCGGCCGGCGACGAGCGCGTTGAGGTTGGCCTCGTTCACCAGGCGCCCGTTGATGCGGAGATTGTAGATCATGGCCCCGTTCCAGGTGTGGTCGAGGATGGCGTCCGCCGTGCCCGCGCGCGCGTGGGTACCGGTGATGAACACCGCGTGGAACGACCCGTCCATCCCTTCCATCTGCAGTGAGTCCCGCATCGCCCCGCGGATCAGGACCGCGCGTTCATCCAGCCGGGCCGGCAGGAGGTTCTGCATCCCCGCGTGACTGTCGCACACCACGACCTCTGTGGCGCCCCCGTCGAAGGCGCCGGCGATCGCGGCGTTGACCTCGTCGGTCATCAGTTCCCGTCCCTCTTGATACTGCCTCGCGCTCTCCGACGTCTGGAGGTTCGTCACCACCCCCGCCACGCCTTCGATGTCCGCCGAGACGTACACCCGGCACGCTGCCACCGCTCCACCTCCGGTTCGATGTCCAGGAGGACTTAGGGACGGGCGGGGTGTCCCCTTCCGGGAACGCGGCGGCCCGACGGGCCGGGCGGGGGGAAGAGGGGGAGGGGATGGCGATCCACCTCACGATCGTTTCCTCCAGTGGATGGACCGCGTGCCCGCGATCCGGGAGGGGAGGCGGGCTTCGGCGAATTCGAGGGGCGGGGTCGGCACACCGATGCAATCCACACCAGGCCGGTCGAGCTTGAGGTCGCGCAGCGCCGAGGGACTCCTCTTCGGCGCGCTCGGCGTTCTCGCGTTCAGCTTCACCCTGCCCGCCACGCGGATCGCCGTCGGTCAGCTGGACAGCACGGTGGTCGGGCTCGGCCGGGCGATCGTCGCCGCGACCCTGGCCGCCGTGGTGCTGGCCGTTCGGCGCGAACCGCTGCTTCCCCCGGCGATGTGGGGGCGGATCGCCATCGTCGGCGCGGGCGTCGTCGTGGGGTTCCCGCTCTTTTCTGCGATGGCGCTGCGGCACCTGTCCTCCGCGCACAGCGCGGTGATCGTCGGCCTCCTGCCCATCGCCACCGCGGTGCTCGCGGTGGTGCGGGCCGGAGAGCGGCCGACGGCCCGATTCTGGCTGGCCTCCGCGGCCGGCCTGGCGGCGGTCCTGGCTTTCGCCGTCGCCGAAGGGGCCGGCACCCTCCAGGGGGCGGACCTGCTGGTGCTGCTGGCGGTGGCGCTGGGGGCGTTGGGTTATGCCGAGGGCGGCGCGCTCGCCCGCGAGATCGGCGGGTGGCGGGTGATCTGCTGGGGGTTGGTGGCGACGGTCCCGTTCATTGCGCCCGCGGTCGCGTTGGCGATCATCCGGACCGGCCTTCGAGCCGATCCCGCGGCGTGGGTGGGGTTTGCGTATGTGTCGGTCATCAGCATGTTCCTCGGGTTCTTCGCCTGGTACCGGGGGATGGCGGCCGGCGGCGTGGCGCGGATCGCGCAGCTCCAGCTCGCGCAGCCGATCCTGACCCTCGTCTGGTCGGCGCTGCTGGTCGGGGAGCGGGTCGGCCCCGTGACCGTCGCCGCCGCCCTGCTCGTTCTCGTGAGCGTAGGCGCCACGCAACGTGCCGCGGTGCGCCACCCCGCCGGCGCGGGGACCATTCCCCCCCGTTTGACAGAGGCGATGGAGCGCGACACGCCGTGAGGACCGCCGCGTTCGTCATCGCCTTGCTCGTGATCTTCGGCATCCTGTGGGATGCGTTCGAGACCGTGGTCCTCCCCCGGCGGATCTCACGCCGGTTGAGGCTCGTCGTGTTCACGTTCGTTCCCGCCTGGCGGGCGTACTCGGCGCTGATGCGGCGGATCCCGCCCGGCGGCCGACGGGAGACCTACCTGGGGTACTTCGGCCCGCTCTCGATCATCGGGCTCCTGGCGCTGTGGGCGCTCGGGCTGATCCTGGGGTTCGGCCTGCTGCTGTGGGGGTTGGGGTCGCATCTGGCGAGCCCCAACGGCGCGGCGACGATCGGCACCGACCTGTACATGAGCGGAACGACCTTCTTCACCCTCGGCCTCGGCGACGTCACCCCCCGCGACGGGGCGGCGAGGGTCGTCGCGATCGCGGAGGCCGGGATCGGGTTCGGCTTCCTGGCGTTGGTCATCTCGTACCTGCCGGTGCTGTCCCAGGCGTTCTCCCGGCGGGAGATCCAGATCACCCTCCTCGACGCCTGGGCCGGGTCGCCCCCCGCGGCCGCAGAACTGCTGCGGCGGGTGGGCGCCCACGATCACCGGCCAGCGTTCGGGCCGTTTCTGCGGGAGTGGGAGCTCTGGGCGGCCGAGCTTCTCGAATCGCACATCGCGTATCCGAACCTCTGCTATTTCCGGTCCCAGCACGACAACCAGTCGTGGCTCTCGGCGCTCGTCACCATCCTGGACGCCTGCGCCCTGATCATGACGACCGTCGAGGGGATGCCGGGGCGGGGCGCGGAGCTGACCTTCGCCATGGCCCGCCACGTGGTCGTGGATGTGAGCCAGATCCTCAACCGGCCGCCCCGCCCGCCGGCGGTCGATCGCCTCCCCCCCGCGGATCTCGCGTCTTTGCGCGAGATGCTCGCCGGGGCCGGCATCCCGCTGCGGGACGCCGACGAAGCGGGACGGCGGCTTTCCGAGCTGCGGCGGATGTACGAACCGTACGTGGGCGCGCTCTCCGACTACCTGATGATGCCGTTGCCGGAGTGGATCCCCGCCCCGGGGCGGCGTGACAACTGGCAGAAATCGAGGTGGAAGTAGGCCTAGTGTGTCAAGTGCGGACTTGGTGTTAACACTTCAATGCCTCCCAAGGGGACCGCCATGGATCAACTCGCAACCTAGGTGGTGAAGATCGACGCCGGGGTCCGTCCGTGGAGACGGTACCCTTGATGCGGGCGCTCCCGGTTGGAGAACGCCAGGTACGCTTGCAGATCCCGTTCCAGCTGGTCCCTGCTCGTGTAGTACGTGCGCCGAAAGGCCACCCGCCACAATTCGGTCAAGATCGCCCCTTGCAAGCGTTCCACGAACCCGTTCGTCCAGGCGTGCCGAGGTTTGGTGCGCCGGTGTACGATCCCCAAGGCCTGGCACGCCGCCGTGAATCCGCGCTGAAACTCCGAGCCGCGATCGGTCAGGATCGCCCGAAGGCGATGCCCCGACCGCTGGTAGGCTGGCCGCAGCCGCTCGCGCAGAAAGGCGATGGTCGCCGCCTGGGTCACGCGCGGCACGAGCGTGGCGACGGCGTAGGAGCACGCCGCATCGCAGGCCGTGAGCTGCCAGACGCGGCCCACCCCCTTCAGCTTGCCGACATAG